>OMYF01000056.1 GCA_900315205.1 uncultured Acidaminococcus sp. | reverse complement strand
CTTTACCCGAAAAAAAATCCATGTGACCGAAGCCACATGGATGTAAGTTTAAATTGGTGGAGACAAGGAGGATCGAACTCCTGACCTCTTGCATGCCATGCAAGCGCTCTCCCAGCTGAGCTATGCCCCCAACAGACTCATTTAGTATACAGCAGGCCTGTCCCATTTGTCAAGCGTTTTTTCAGCATCCATGACCCTTTTTATAACCCTTAAATGATAAAGTCCTCGTATGCCGTAAACGGACATGTCCCAGAGCATCCTTCGGAGCAGCAGCAAAGAAAACGGGGCTGCATCGAACGCAGCCCCGCCCGTCCTGCCGGGATCAGAAGGAGTACCGGAAGCCGACACCCCACTGCCACGGCGTCGTCACGTCGCCGCCGTAGGTCTTTTCCACGTCGATGTACATATGGGTAGCCTTGCTGAGATTGAGGTTGGCACCGATGCCGACTTCCCACCAGCCGCCTCCGATGTCATCTTTGAAATGAGCACTGTTGCCGGCGTACTTCATCGTCACGTCAGTGTCGCCGTCGAAATCGTACAGATAGGATGCACGGGCATAGACATGGCCCGCCCTGATGTCCTTGCCGAGGGAGAAGCCCAGACGGCCGACAAGGCTGTCCATGCTGTCATGATGCACTTTGACGCCGCGCTTTGTCGTGTAATCGGCGGAATCCACACGGCCGTAGGTCAGTTCTGCCTGCGGCTCGATCCAGAAACCGTTATTGCCATGGAAGCGCTTGCCGTATTCGGCACTCACGGCAAAGGCGTCATTGTCGTAGTCGCCGTCGCCGGCACCGCCGCTCACATGGTAATCCGTATCCAGGTGGGCATACTTGGCGATCAGATCGACAAAGCTGCCGTCATCTCCCAGCCAGGATCCGTAGACTGCCGCGCCGTCATGATCGTTGTCACTGGTGCCGCGGCGGAAGGAAGTGGTGCCGTCCGTCCTGCTGTAAGCCGCACCGACGGTCCAGTTCTTCCCGACTTTGGTATCGTATCCCACCTGATAGTAATTGTACTGATTCTTCATGCCGCGGATCCCGTATTTGGCTTCGCCGCGGACCATGCGGGCCCAGACGCCCTGCTGCCCGTCGCTGTCGCGGAGTTCGCCCAGACGCTTGTTCAGGTCGTTGTTTTCCTGACGCCATGTCATCAGATTCATCGTTGCCAGAGAAGCGATGGACACGTTGCTTTCATTGGGCGTATAGGTGCTCTTTGCCATATTGACTTTGCCGTCTTCCACAGCCAGATCGTAAGCTCCGGCCAGGATCCCTTCGTCCGTCGTGATGCGCGTCGCCACGGACTTGTCGCTCTGATCGGACACGACATCCGCCAGTTTCTGGGCGTTGTCACTGTCCGTCCCGATGGCATCCGAGATATCGCCGGTACCATGGACGGTCAGGCTCGAGATGGTGCTGCTGCCCACGGTCATCTTCTTGCTCAGGCTGTCCGTATTGACCGTGGCACTGGAGCCGGCCAGGGTGCCCACGCTGAATCTGGTCTTATCCCCATTCAGGTTGACAGTGGAATCGTTCAGGGTCAGAGTATCCGCAGAAGCGGCGCTGCTGTTGACGTCGATGGTGCCCTGATCCACGGTGGCATTGCCCTTCAGGGCGGTATTTTCACCGTTCATGTTGAATGTCGTTCCGGAAGCAGTGAGCGCGTCCGACGCAAGGCTGCTGCCCGCGCCGTCCAGGTTGACCGTACCGCCCGTCAGTGCTGCCTTGTCCGCCTGCAGCTGCGCATTGGCGCCTTCGAGGTTCAGCGTGCTGCCCTCCGCCTCGAGCGATTTGGCGGAAATCTCCGCATCGCTGCCGGCCACGTTGACCGTCGTATCTTTCAGGGTATTCGTTCCCGTCACAGCCTTTTTGGCTTCTTCCTGGAAGTTGATGGTGCTGCCCTCCGCATCCAGGGTACTCATGATGGTGCTCCCCGTCACGTTCCAGGCGGCGCCGTCCTTCATGGTGAGGGAGAGACCGCTGACATCGCCGTGACCCTTGTCGCCCGTCAGATGTTCCTGTTCCGAAGTCTCGCCGGCTGCTTCATCCGTATATTTTTCATAGGCGCGGCCCGTCCAGGAGGAATCAGCACCGGTCAGGTTCAGGTTCACATTGGCATTGATGATGCTGCCGCTGTTGTTGCCATTTTTGCTGGTCCAGGGGCTTTCAAACTCGATATCGCCCTTGATGACAGTGGTATGGGCTCCGTCCGCATTGATGCTCGTAGTGGAATTGCCGCGGGCAGAAATGGCGGTCGGTGCTTCAAGTGTCGTGTCACCCTCGATGCTAAGCTGTCCGTTGGAATAGTTTACGAGCCCAAGCTCAGGAGACGTAAGTTTGACCGTGTCACCCTTGACCGTGACCTGAGTGCCGCCGGACGGTGCTTCCGTTTCCTGCGTATTGTTCTGGAGTTCGATGATCCCCCAGTCCCCGTCCGCATTGTCCGTGCTGATCGTGATATCCTTGCCGGCAACCGTTACCTGCGGTCCCTTGCTCTTGTCGCCCGTCAGATTGTACGCGGAAATTCCCGCGCGGTCCGTCCCGCCCCCGATGGTGACGGTATCCGTGCTGCCTGTGCCGATCGAAACCGTATCATTGTTCTGGAGGTACACGCTCCCGGTCGTGATACTGGCCCCGTCCACACTCAGGCTTTCACTGACGATCCCCACATATTTGGGTGCGTTCGAATACACGGAAACAGGCAGACCGGGAACCAGGTCACTGCTGATCTCGACCGTACTTCCAGCCTTCCCGATCTCGCTGAGATGCGCAACAGGTTCTGCAACAGCTGCGCCATCCACCGTCACCGTGCCCTGGTATGCCGCGCTCGCTACGCCCGGCATCGTCAGCAGACTGCTGAGCACCAGTGCTTCCAACATTTTGCTTGTTCTCCTCATGCTGAATCATCTCCATTTTCCCAACATTGATTTGTACTGCGGCCCCTGCTCCAATCAAGGGCCCTTCAGCAAAGTGTTCCCTTATACGCTCCGCTGCTTTTCCTGCCATAAGAGTTTTTTACACTCTGTCCAGCAGCATGCTGTCAGCATATACCTTTCCGGAGAAAAAGGCAACCTTTTGCTGGGTTATATTTTGTACTGAATTTCTATTTAAGGAAAATCGTTCCTGATTGCAGACTGGCTTTGTTACTTTAAAAATAAAATAGCAAAAAAATCCATCTATTTCTGTTGTTCTTAGGCGGCTTTCGGGAAGACAAAAATCTTCGCGCCATAAGGAGCGGCGATGCCTCCCCGCACGGATGGGACTAGGAAGCAGATCCGGCTTTCCCCGTCCTGCCGGCGGCACCCTGCAGCGTCATTAAAAACCATAAAAAAACAGCACCGCCGCCTTCTTTCCAGCGGAGAGAAGGTTCCAGCAGTGCTGTTTCCCTGTTCATTTATTTTTCCGGCGGCTCCGGCTTTACAAGAGTGGTCCAGCCGTCTTTCTGTTCGATCCGGCCTTCCCGCATCAGATGGCCCAGTGCCCTTTTAAAGGCTGCCTTGGAGATATCGAAGACATCCTTGATGATCTCCGGCGGCGTCTCGTCCGAATACGGCATGGTGCCATGGCGCTTTTCCAGCAGTGCCAGGATGCGGTCCGCGTCCGAGACCATTGCTTCCTCCTTGACGGGACGGAGCGAAAGGTCCACATGGCCGTCCTCCCGCACAAAGGTCACCCGGCCCGTGACTTTCTGGCCAAAGTCCAGGCGTCCGCCCGGCACCTGGCTGCGGTGGATGAAACCGATATAGCGTTCCCGCGTCAGGATGAAGAAACCGTCCTTCAGGATATTGTAGACGGTCCCGCTGAGCCGGTCTCCGACTTTGACATCCCGGGCCGGTACGGAGGCCCGTTCCATCTCGTCTTCGACGCGCATGGTGACGGCCTGGCGGCCGGACTTGTCGCGGTACAGTTTGACCCAGACGAGCTGCCCCGGAGAGACGTGCCCGCGCATTTCGCTGTACGGCAGGAATACGCCGCGCTCTGCCCCGATATCGACAAAGCCGCCCTGCCGGTTGACGGAAATCACTTTGACATACCCGATCTGGCCCTCCCGCATCTTCGGCAGCTTCATGCTCGCCGTGATGCGGTCCTTGGCATCGAGGTACAGCTGCACCTTAACCTCATCGCCGACGGCCACGGGGTGGGTCTGCTGATGGACGTGGAGCAGGATGTCGTCAGAGGTATTGCCCGTCCCCGCATCGAGGAAGGCTCCCTGCTCATTCATGCGGACGACTTTAAGGGTGCATACGTCCCCCACGCGGTGGCTGCCGACGCTCCTGACCGTGGCCGGTTCCCTGCTCTGCATCATGCTTCCGTACCTTCCTGGTAACTTTCCGACGGTGCGTCCGCCCACAGCTGCTCCAGGTTGTAGAAATCCCGTTCCCCTTCCCGGAAGATATGGGCCACGCAGTCACCATAATCCATCAGGATCCAGCTGCCTTCGGTATACCCTTCCTTATGGGCAGGGAGCACACCCGCTTCGGCCAGCTTGTCTTCGATATTGTCGGCGATGGCACGCACCTGCGTCGAACTCTGCGCCGAACAGATCATGAAATAATCCGTCACGGGCGAAAGCTCCGCCATATTGAGCAGCAGGATATCCCGTGCCTTCTTGTCGGCTGCGGCTGCCGCGATTCTGTCCGCCAGTTCCTTTGCTTTCATTCGATCACTCCTTTTAAATCCTTTTGACCGGTTTGTGGGGAATCCCCAGTTCGTTCAGTGTCTTCTCCACCTGGGCCGGTGTCGTCACCCAGTAGCTGAGACCGTCGATGGTCCTGAAATCGCCGTACAGCATGACGGATTTGATGGAATTGTCCCCAAAGATCCGGAGGCAGTTGCCCGCCCGGATCATCGTCATGATGTCCATGTCCGTATCCATATAGTCCAGTGCCGTCTTGATGATGAGGGGCAGCTTGACCACGTTCGAGACGGTGAAGAACTGGCTCGCCAGGGCCTTCATGAATTTCTGCTGCCGTTCCACGCGGCCGATATCGCCCATCTCGTCATGCCGGAAACGGACGTATTCGCCCGACTTCTGGCCATCGAGATGCTGGTAGCCCTTCTTGAGATGGATCTTGAGATCCGCATAGGGATCCTCGTAATCCATATCGTTCTCGACAAAAAGATCCACACCGCCGAGGATGTCGACGATCTTGATGAAACCCTGCCAGTCCACCACCATGTAATGATGGATGGGAATCTGGAGCAGGTTGGAAACGGTCTGGATCGCTTTCTTCGTCCCGCCGTAGGCATAGGCGGCATTGATTTTGTCATGGCCGCGGCGGCCGGGGATGGTCACCCGCGTATCCCGCGGCAGGCCGAGGATGGAGACCTGTTTCTTGTCCGGATCGAAGCTGACGACCATCATGGAGTCGGTCCGTTTGGGCACATCGGGATTGTTCATATCTTCGCTGTCGCCGTCATCCTTGCCGAGGAGCAGGACATTGATGCGCCGGTCCAACGTCTCATTGGCGATTTTGGATGCCTCGTCCTCATCTTTCTGCCCGTTCACGGCCTGCCTCACGAAGAATTGATCGTACAGGGCCATGCCGGCCACCGTGCCGGTGCAGAAGATGGCCACGACGGCCAGGATCAGCAGCAGCACCCGTCCTTTGCGGAGGCGCCGTGCCTTCGGTTTTGTCTTGTTCTCGTTATCGTCCATGGAACGTTATTACTCCCTCTTCTTATCCAGCCGCTGCATGACCAGTTCGTTGTATCCGGCCAGGCAGTCCGGATGGATCAGCAGATGCTGTCCGATCAGATACGCCATCGTGTTGCCGTAGGCCGCAAGGAGCGTCCCGTCCAGGTCCGTCTCCGCCTGCCGGCGCATCTCCTCCACCGTGGCAAAATCGCGGTGCGGTTCCAGAAGATCCGCCAGGTAGATGACCTTGGCCAGAAGCGTCATATGGGCCCGGCCCGTCGTATGGTAGCGGATGGCGTCGAGGATCTCCGGATCCGTCACGCCAAAATCCTCACGGGCAAAATGGACGCCCAGTTTGGCGTGGAGCAGGATGGGCTGGTGCCGTTCCACTTCGTCGACGGGGATCCCCAGCTTTGCGCAGACAGCCACGTATTCCGTCTTCGGCAGCTTGCGGGCACAGTCATGGATCAGCCCGGCTGTGGCAGCCTTGTGCTCATCAGCCCCGTAGCGCCGGGCCAGGATGACCGCCGTGTCGCGCACGGCCACGCTGTGCTGGAACCGTTTCGGCTGCAGCGATTTTTCCAACATTTTTTCCATGGTACCAAGATCCATGTCTTTCTTCACTCCTCCACGCAAAAAAGAAAACAGAGGACCCTACCGACGGTAGAGGTCTCTCTGTCTGATATAGTCCACTACTGCCCCGGGCATCATCCCATCCGCAGATTCCCCTGCAGCCAGGCGTCGGCGGATCTCCGTCGAGGAAATATCCATTTCTTCGGCATCCACCCAGATCAATCGTTTCAGTCCCCGGCGGGCCAGGGCCTCCGTCACTTCATCCCGACGGGCGGCATATCCGGGCCGTCCGGCAGCGACGAACGTGCAGTACCGCATCGTATCGCCGATCCGGTACCAGGTCGCAAGCTGCTCGGCTGAATCGCCGCCAATGATGAAATACAAGTCATAAAAGCGATGCCAGCGCCGATGGAGCGCACGCATCGTGTCATAAGTGTAGGACCGTCCCTTTCTCCGAAGTTCCATATCGGAAGGCAGGAAAAGCGGATGCCCCTGCACGGCCAGGATGGTCATGGCCATCCGGTCGCCGGCGGATGCTGTCCCCGCAGCCTTGTGCGGCGGGATGTAATCGGGGATGAAAAGGACGCGGTCCAGATGCAGTGCACTGGCAGCGGCCTCCGCAATCATCAAGTGTCCGTTATGGATGGGATCGAAGGTCCCTCCCATGACGCCCAGACGCTGACGGCGCATCTTACACCCCTCCCCTGCTGACGGTCATACTGTGATTTATTATATCAAATTTCGTCTTCATTTCTCAAGGAAAAGAGCGCCGAAAAGGTGATATTTTGGTGAAAAGAAAAACGGGCCGATAAGCTCCCGGCCGCAGCCGGAAAAATCAGAGTGCGGACGTTCGCTGATCCGCAGCTCCGGCAGGGACCTTCGGCCACCTCACAGCCGTAAAAGCAAAGGGCCGTGGAGAAATACTGCTTCCTCCACGGCCCCTTATTTTACTCTGCTTCGCACAAATGGCGCTGTCTTCTCTTATAGTATACGATTTTGAGGCCGCAGTCCGCTGCCATTTTTTCGGCAGCTGCAAAATTGGCGCCGATGGCTTTCGTGACATGGGCATCACTGCCGAGGGTGACGTATTTGCCGCCCAGTTCTTTATACCGCATATACAGTTCCGTCAGCGTTTCCACCGCACCCGGCACCTGCAGGCGGCGGGTATTGATCTCGATGGTTTTATCCTGCGCGATGAGGCGTCTGAAGACCTCGTCCCACAGATCGGCATGCTCGCTGTAATGGAGATTTTTGTCTTCATACGGCCAGTAGCGGCAGATATAGTCGATATGGCCGTACGTATCGAAATTCGGCTTCATCTCGAGGCATTTGATGGAATCTTCCAGGTAATACCCCACGGCCTGATCCTTGGTCACACCCTCATATGTCGTGGGCTCATACATGTCGAGCCCGCGGTAGCAGTGCATGGATCCCACGATCTCGTCGAAGGGATGGCTCTTTGCCACCACCCGGTCCTCTTCGATCGCGGAAGGCTGGAAGCCCATTTCAATGCCGAGCAGCACCGTATCGCTGCGGAATTTCGCATTTTTATTCAGATATTCATTGATATCAAAGATGAACGCTTCCGGATTGGTCGGATAATAACGGTCCCAGTGTTCCGTCACGATCATCCCGATCCCGAGTTTCTTTGCCGTGGCCATGGCCTCCTGGATGGTCATTTCCGCATCACAGGAATAATCGGCGTGCATATGCGTATCGAACAGCATGGTAATCATCTCGTTTCATTAAATTGCCGAACCGGCACAGGCGGTCTGGTATCCGCTGCAGCCAGCTTCCGCTCAGCCGGAAAAAGCGCAGCCTCCGGGAACCTGCAAAGGTCTTCCGCCCGGCGGCAGATGACAGCTTCTCCTGGCTTCACAGCTCCAGGGCAGCAAAGCCCTGCAGCTCATTTTCACACATTGAAACGGAATTCGACGACGTCGCCGTCCTGCATGATATAATCCTTGCCCTCCAGGCGCACGAGTCCTTTTTCGCGGGCAGCCTGTTTGGAGCCGCATTTGACAAGGTCATCATAGGAAACGATTTCGGCGCGGATGAAACCCTTTTCAAAATCCGTATGGATCTTGCCCGCCGCCTGGGGTGCCGTGGAGCCTTTGACGATCGTCCAAGCACGGGATTCCATTTCGCCCGCTGTCAGGAAGGTCTGGAGCCCCAGCAGGGAAAATCCGGCTTTGATCAGACGATCCAGGCCCGCTTCCGTGAGGCCTTCCATCTCCAGATATTCTTTTGCTTCGTCTGCCGGCAGGGCTGCGATATCCTCTTCCACTTTTGCAGAAATCGTGATGACCTGGGAGCCTTCTTTGGCCGCATAGGCTTCCAGCGCCTTCACATGCGGATTGCCGGAGGCATCGGCCGCTTCTTCCTCGGCGACGTTCGCCACATAGAGGATCGGCTTCAGGGTCAGGAGATCAAGTTCTTTGATGAGGTCTTTTTCATCGTCCGTCAGATCCAGGGCACGGGCCGGCGTCGCTTCACCCAGTGCCTCGGACAGTTTTGTCAGCACAGCCTGCCGGGCCGCGGCGGTCTTGTCGCCCGCTTTCAGCAGTTTCTGTACCTTGCTGAGCTGCTTGTCGATGGATTCCAGATCGGCCAGGCACAGCTCCGTATTGATGATTTCCACATCCCGGACCGGGTCGATGGAACCTTCCACATGGGTGATGTTGCCGTCTTCGAAGCAGCGGACCACTTCTGCGATGGCATCGGTCTGACGGATGTGGCTCAGGAATTTATTGCCCAGGCCCTCGCCTTTGGAAGCGCCCTTCACCAGGCCGGCGATATCCACGAACTTCATGCCCGCCGGCACGATGCGCTTGGAATGGAACATGTCGCTCAGGACCTGGAGCCGGGGATCGGGAACGTCGACGACACCGACGTTCGGTTCTATGGTGCAGAAAGGATAATTGGCAGCTTCCGCGCCTGCTTTTGTAATGGCATTGAACAGCGTGCTCTTCCCTACGTTCGGAAGCCCCACAATACCCATTTCCAGATTGGTCGAACTCATGGATGATCTCTCCTTACTTATTGTAAACTGACATTTTATTATAACACATGGCGGATGGGAAAAACAAAGAAAAGACAGAAGCCGCGGCTGCCCTGCCATAAAAACAAGCCTCCTGCACAGGACATACGTGTCTGTGCCGGAGGCAGCGGAGGGGGATGAAGAAAATGCAATTCTTCGCTTTTCTATGGGATTGCCCGGGCGGTTCACATTTTGTTCCGCTCAGGCAGGAATATACATTCCGTCAAGACTCAGATCAGGCCGGCATAGAAGAGGATGATCGTAAAGATGCCGCAGGCAACCCCCTGGACAGCAGTGACACCCCCGATGGAACGCAGGCCCTGCTTGAAGTTCAGCTGGGACATGGAGCAGGTCAGCCAGAATCCGGAGCTGTTGGCATGGCTGAAAGGCAGACCGCCGGAGCACATGGCCAGATAGCAGGCGAGGTTGGAAATGCCCAGGATCTTCAGCATCGGTTCGCAAAGTGCGGCAGCCGTCGCGACAGCGAGCGTATTGGAACCCGTCGCCACACGGATCAGGAAAGAGATCAGCAGCGGGACAAAGATTCCGGGAACGTGAGCGTCGACAATGGTCTGGGCCAGGATCTGTGCCGCGTTTGCGCTCTTGATGAAGGCAGCCAGAGAACCGCCGAGAGCGGTGATGAAGACAGGACCGGCCGCGTCGACGACAGCCTGGGTGATCCATTTGTCACGGATATCCATGTTCGAGAGCACGCCGCGCAGCTGCATGAAAGCCGCAGCAAAGCAGCCGATGAACAGTGCGGACAGCGGAGCTCCGATAAAGGCCATCACCTTGGCAAAATACGTCTTCGGCATGAACACCTGGGTGCCCGTCTGCAGGATGATCAGCACAACCGGCAGGATGATCGGGAAAATCGCTTTGAGGAATCCCATCGACACCTGGGTGGTATCCTGATTTTCATCAGCATCCAGGAAAGCTTCATTCAAAGGTGCCGGGAGATTCCGCAGGGAATTGGAATACAGGACGGCTGCGATGAGGCCGGGGATGGAAACCACCATGCCCCAGGGGATCGCGACGCCCAGCGGGAGACCCAGAGCAGCGGCGCCGGCGACCGGTCCCGGCGTGGGCGGCACCAGGGAGCTGGTGATGACACTGCACTGGATGACAGCGGCGAATGCCATCATGGAGATCCCGGTCCGTTTGGAAAGGTTGGTGCACAGCGGGATCAGGAGCAGGCTGATCGTATCCGGGAAGACCGGGATGCCCAGGATGCAGGCGCTGACGCCGATGCCCCAGAGCACTCTTTTCTTACCGAAGAACTTGACCAGGCAGTCCGTCATCTTGACGATGGCGCCCGTCTTGTTCAGGATGATTCCGAGCAGGGACCCCAGGAAGATGACCAGGGCCACGCTTTTGCACGTGTTGCCGAATCCCGTGTTGATCATGTTCGGGATCTTTTCGATCGGCGTCCCGACGAGCAGGGCCAGGAGAACCGTAGCGATGTACAGAGCCAGGATGGCATGGAACTTGAGCTTGCTGACCATAAAGATCAAAAAGCCGATAGAGATGAACAGTACTGCAAATACGTAGGCTGAAGACATGACTTACCTCCTGAAGGACAGATCCCGGATCAAATGAGTTCCAGATCCTTGATTTGAGCGATGACTGCCTTATCCGCGATATTCCGTTTCGGCAGTTTCTTTTCCGTCACTGCCGTCGGGATCAGCTCGCATACCATATTGATCTGCGTTTTCTTGGAGCCGACTCCGTAAGATCCGCTGTGAGGGCTCAGGATAACATTGTCCATCTTGAGCAGCGGGTCATCCTTGGCAATGGGTTCCACTTCCACCGTATCGAGCCCGGCATAGCGGATTTCCCCGTTTTCCAGGGCCCATGCCAGGTCTTTCTGGTCGATGACCGGACCGCGGGAGGTGTTGATGATCATGGCCGTGTCCTTCATCTTTTTGAACGCTTCTTTATTGAAGACATGCTTCGTTTCAGGCGTCAGGATGACATGGATGGAG
>OMYF01000079.1 GCA_900315205.1 uncultured Acidaminococcus sp. | reverse complement strand
GGACAAACTGTCCATTATGATGGTTCTTGAATTGTCAATCTGTCTAAAAACAGGGGCGATGACCTTAAAAACTGTCCTTGACAAGGGGTACGGTTCACTGACCGCGATCCGCGGCTGACTGCTGACTGCTGGCCGCTGACGGCGGATCGCAGCTCCACAGCCTCAAAGCTCCTCCCTCTTTTTGACCTGCTGCCGGTAATTATTCAGCACATCATTCATGCTTCGCTCCATATGCGCCTTCATGATGGCCCTTGCTCTTTCAGGGTCATGGGCGCGGAAAGCCTTCATGATCTCACCGTGTTCCCGGCTGGACACGCCGGCATATTCTTCCTCCGAAACGAGGAAGCCCAGGGAAAGGCCATTCCACAGGCTGGCGAGCAGCTGCTCCAGTTTGGGATTGTCCGCAGCATCCCAGATTGCCATATGGAAGCTTTCGTTGCATTGTTTGTATTCAGGATAGCGTTTTTCTGCAAGGACGCGCTGCATCTCCGCATAGGCGTTCTCGATTCCGGAAATATCCGTCCCGGGACGGGCGGCGAGAGCTGCGGCCTCGCTTTCAAGCACGCTCCGGACCGTATAGTGGTCCCGGATGTATTTTTCATTGATGCCGAGGACTACGGCGCCTTTGTTGGGACGCAGCAGCACGAGACCCTGCCCCGCCAGGAGCTGCAGGGCTTCCCGCACGGGCATGGCAGAGACGCCCATCTGTTTCGCCGTCCCCGCCAGGGTAAGGACGGTCCCTTCCCTGATCTCCCCGCGGAGGATCGATTTGCGGAGCGATGCGGCGACTCTCTCCCGGGCGGGCAGCAGCCTGATCCGGGGGAGTTCCACGTCTTCGCGGCCGCTCTTTTGGGTGTTTTCCAGCCCGCCCTCATCCGTTCCGGCCACGATGATATGCCGGTTGTCCAGTTTTTCCACAACGCCTTCAGCCAGGAGCTGTTTCAGCGCTTCCCGCACAGGCATGCGGGAAACGCCGTACCGGGCGGCCAGTTCCACCTGCTTCAGCTCCATGCCGGGCAGCAGTTCGCCCCGCTCGATACCGGCCCTGATCGAAGCTGCGATCTGTTCCTGGGCGGGCAGTTTCTTGACTTCCTCTTTCTTCATCGGAGGTCCCTCTTACTTATCGTCCATCTTGAGGACGGCCATAAAGGCTTCCTGCGGCAGTTCGACCGTACCGACCTGCTTCATCCGCTTCTTGCCGGCCTTCTGCTTTTCCAGCAGCTTCCGTTTGCGCGTGATATCGCCGCCATAGCACTTGGCAAGCACGTCCTTGCGCAGGGCACTGATATTTTCGCGGGCGATGATCTTGCTGCCGATCGCGGCCTGGATCGGGATCTCAAAGAGCTGGCGCGGGATGATCTTGCGCAGCTTCTGCACAAGGGCACGGCCGCGCGACTGTGCCCGGTCCCGGTGGACGATCGTGGACAGGGCATCGACGGGTTCCCCGTTCAGCAGGATGTCGACCTTGACCATATCGGAGGGCCTGTAGCCGCTCAGTTCGTAATCGAGCGAAGCATAGCCGCGGGATACGGACTTCAGCCGGTCGAAGTAATCGAAGATGATCTCACTGAGGGGCAGCGCATAATGCAGCATGACCCGGTTCTCATCCAGATAGGTCATATTGGCGTATTCGCCTCGCCGGTCCTGGGAAAGTTCCATGATCGCGCCCACATACTCCTTCGGCACGATGATCGTCGCGTTCACATACGGCTCTTCCACATGGTCGATGACCGTCTGCGGCGGGAACAGGGAAGGATTGTCGACCATCTCGATATCCCCGTTCGTACGGACCACTTCATAGATGACGTTCGGTGCCGTCGTGATCAGTTCCAGATGGTATTCCCGCTCCAGCCGTTCCTTGATGACATCCATGTGCAGGAGGCCCAGGAAACCGCACCGGAACCCGAAGCCCAGCGCCGTGGACGTCTCGGGTTCAAAAAAGAGGGACGCGTCGTTCAGCTGCAGTTTTTCCAGCGCGTCGCGCAGATTGTCGTAATCATTCGTTTCCAGCGGATAGAGCCCGCAGTAGACCATGGGCGTCGCCTTCCGGTAGCCCGGGAGCGGTTTTGCCGCCGGATTGGCATCATCCGTCACCGTATCGCCGACGCGGGCGTCCCGTACATTCTTGATGGAGGCTGCGAGGAAGCCCACCTGGCCTTCGCCGAGTTCGTCCACATTGACGAGGGCCGGTTTGAAGACGCCCACTTCCGTGACTTCATAGACCTTTTCCGTCGCCATCAGCCGGATCTTCATCCCTTTTCTGAGCGTGCCGTTGACGATCCGGATATAGAGCATGACGCCCTTGTAGGAATCGAATTTGGAGTCGAAGATCAGTGCCTGGAGGGGAGCGGAACTGTCGCCGCTCGGCGCGGGGATCTTCTTGACGACGGCCTCCAGGATCTCATCCACGCCCTCCCCCGTCTTGGCGCTGCAGCGGATGCAGTCCGAAGCATCGATGCCGAGGACATCTTCCACTTCTTTTTCGACCCGTTCCGGATCCGCACTGGGCAGATCGATCTTATTGATGACCGGGATCAGCTCCAGGTCATGTTCCATTGCGAGATACACATTGGCCAGGGTCTGCGCCTCTATGCCCTGGGTCGCGTCGATGACAAGGAGCGCCCCTTCACAGGCAGCCAGTGCCCGCGAGACTTCGTAGTTGAAATCCACATGGCCCGGGGTGTCGATCAGGTTCAGGATATAATCCTTCCCGTCCCGGGCCCTGTAATCCAGCTGGACTGCCTGATCCTTGATCGTAATGCCCCGTTCCCGTTCCAGGGACATATTGTCCAGGACCTGATCCTCCATTTCCCGCTTGGACAGCGTGCCTGTTTTTTCGATGAGCCGGTCCGCCAGCGTCGATTTGCCGTGGTCGATATGCGCTATGATAGAAAAGTTCCTTATATTTTCACTTTTTGCCATTGCTTACCCTGCCTTTTAGAATGGATAAAGAATCATCATCCGACCGGCTGTGCACATCCGTCCAGCCAACACCGGTCTGACTTGGATATTATATCACGAAGCAGAATATCTCTGCACGCAAAAAAAGACTGGCAACCGCACACAGTTGTCAGTCTTTCTGCTCTTCCTTATTTTACTGCATTTACTTTCTTGGCTAAACGGGACTTTTTGCGGGCTGCGGCTTTCTTGTTCACCGTGCCTTTGCGAGCAGCTTTATCTAATAAGCTTGCCGCTACCTTCAAAGTGGCCTGAGCCTCTTCTTTGGAACCTGCAGCAGCAAGAGCTTCAACCTTGCGGGCAGTACTGCGGATTTCCGCTTTTACAGGGCCATTAGCAGCGCGACGTTCAGCATCAGTCTTGACACTACGAACGGAAGATTTGATATTCGGCATGTTTTCACCTCCAACCCTTAAGCTTTACCAAAATATTCTACCATCAATACCATGATAACGCAAGAGGAGATTTGCAGGAACCGCGGCAGAGAAACAGGGAAAGCCCTCAGCCCTCTGCTGCCTCCTCTTTTTGTTTCAAATGACGGAACAGGAAAAGACAGATGATCACGGAAACGACGGACCCCAGGCTCGTGGCAAGTCCCATCGGAAGCAGCGTGCCAGGGAAACTGACGGACGCCAGATAGACGACCGGGATCCGGACAAGGGAAATGGAAACGATATTATGGATAAAGGAATAGATGGACCGGCCGCAGGCGCAGAAGTAGCCGCTGAAGCTGAAATGGATCCCCGCAAAGAGACAGTCCACGATGTACCCCTTGAGATACGGTCCTCCGGCCGCAACGACCGCCTGATCGCCCGTGAAGAGGCCCACGAAGCCATAGGCAGCAGCCTGCATCAGGATGATCATGACGCCGCCGAAAAAGACGGCGATGCGGATGGCGTCGTAAAGGAATTCCCGCGCCCTTTCCGGTTTGCCGGCACCGATATTCTGCGCGCCCAGGCTCGACACGGTGGAAAGCAGCGAGGACGGCACGAGAAAGATGAAACTGATGATCTTTTCCACGATGCCCACGGCCGCCGCATCAGTCACGCCGCGCAAATTGGCGATCATCGTAATAATAAGGAAGGAAATCTGGATCAGCCCGTCCTGGACCGCGATGGGCACCCCGACACCGAGGATGCTCCGGAGTACTTCTCCGGAAGGCCGGAGATCAGCCCGCGTCACGGAAAGTCCATAGCGGTGCGTCTTCATCACAAAAAGCGAAATCGCCACACTGGCAGCCTGGGCGAGCGTGGTCCCGAGAGCGGCGCCGGCGGGTCCCATCCCGCATGGCCCCATGAAGAGGAGATCGAGCACGATATTCAGCACGCAGGCGACGGCGATGAAATACGTCGGCGTCCGTGAATTGCCAAGTCCCCGGAAAATGGAACTGATAAGATTATACGCTGTGATGAAGGGAATCCCGAGGAAACAGATGAAGAGATACGAAGCAGTCCCACCGGCGGCTTCGGACGGTGTTTCCATGACAGCCACGATCCGGTCGATCTGAAAGACCAGGAAACAGGCAAGCAGTACGGAAAGCCCCAGGAAGAGGACGGCCGTATTCCCTGCCACCCGGCCTGCCCGACGCGTGTCCCCCGCACCCACCGCCTGGGCGATGCGGACTGTCGTCCCCATCGCAAGACCCACGAGCATGACCGTGATCATGTGCATGATCTGACTTCCCACGGCGACGGCCGTGATGCTCGCCGGCCCTTCGAACTGGCCGATGATGAAGAGGTCGGCCATCCCATAGAGCGTCTGCAAAAAATAAGAGATCAGGTACGGCACTGAAAAAGTAATGATGCTTTTCCAGACACTGCCCGATGTAATCGAATTATCCATCTATACACATCCTAACCGTAAATCAGCACCGCCCGTAAAACGGGCGGTTTGCTCTGGGGCTATAAGCCCCTGTTACCGGCTGCGTCTCAAGGCGCTGGCTTGGCTCAAGCCGTATTG
>OMYF01000030.1 GCA_900315205.1 uncultured Acidaminococcus sp. | reverse complement strand
AGTGTTTCGCTCCTTTGCCTTTGATCCCTTTCAGTATGGGTTATAAATTAATTTTGAGCAAGACGCTTTTGCGTTTACACAAAATATTTTACACACCCAGGTCCACCCTGCTTCCTAGTTTTTTCTTATTCAGCGTAAAAAAGCGAGTTGTGAAAAAAATCATTTTTTCACAGCTCGCTTTTTTTATGTCATTTCTGATGGATGCATCGCATCCCGCTCTGCAGTCCCTGTCAAAAATGGAGGGTTTCCAAGAGTCAGTGTGTCAATAACTGTGGGTACAGTATAAGCAGTCAGCGGTCCGCAGGCCGCGGTTCGCAGGTCGCAGGCCGCGGTCCGCAGGTCGCGTACAGCCGTCAGCTCTCAGCCGCCAGCAGTCAGCAGCCAGCAGTCGGCCGCAGTCGGCCGCGGAACGCAGGCCGCGGGTCGCGGGTCGCGTACAGCCGTCAGCCATCAGCAGTCAGTGGCCAGTGGTCAGTGGCCAGTGGTCAGTGGTCAGCAGTCAGCCGCGAACCGCGGCTCACAACTCACAACTTACAACTCAAAACTCATAACTCGAAACTCATAACTCAAAACTTATAACTCCCGACTTACCCTTCCACCGTATACACCCAGGTCTTCTGCATCGTCTCTTCCGTGATTTCCTGGCCGATCCCCGGCAGCTCCGGCACGGTCAGGTTGCCTTCTTTATCGGGCAGATAGCTGTATTTGCAGGTATCGATCAGGCCCTGTTTGATCCCGTAGGAATGCTGTTCGTGGATCAGGAAATTGGGCAGCGTCGTTTCGACATGCAGCGCTGCTGCCTGGGAAATGGGGCCGCCGCAGACATGGACCTGCACCTTGATGTCATAGGTGTCCGCCATGTCGCACACGCGCTTTGTCTCGGAGATCCCGCCGCAGAGGCAGACATCGGGCTGGATGACGTCGAGGGCGCGGCTCTCGAAGAAGGGCCGGTAGCCCAGCCGTCCGTAGATCCGCTCGCCCGAAGCGACGGGGATCTTGATCTTTTCCTTGATTTCCCGCATGGAGACCGGGTTCAGCGGATGGACCGGCTCCTCGTAATACATGATGTTCAGATCGTCGATATAGTTGGCCAGCTGGACCGCCGAAGTGGTATCCGTAAAGGCGTGCAGTTCGATGATGATGTCCAATTTCTCGTCGAGATCACGGATCGCCTTCAGTCTCGCCCGGACCATGCGCAGCACATTGATGGGAAGATTGCCCCGGGTCCTCCAGTTCGGATCCACATTGGCTCTCTGCCAGGTCCCGTTTTCCGAAAACCCGATGGGGTCCACTTTTACGGCCGTATAGCCCTGGGCGATCGCCTTCCTGGCGGCTGCCGCATATTCTTCCGGCTGGATCAGGCTGTGATCCTCCAGATCCCAGTCGAACTGGATCTGGCTGGCGTAGGCTCTCATCTTCTCATTGGTCTTGCCGCCGATCATCTGGTAGACGGGCACCTGATAATATTTTCCCTTGATGTCCCAGAGGGCGATGTCGATGGCGCTCAGGCCGGCATTGATGACGGTGCCGCCGCCCATCCCCCAGAAGGTCGTCCGGAACAGTTTTTCCCGGATGGCGTCGATCCGCAGCGGATCCATGCCGATGATCAGGCTGCCGAAGTCCCGCACGATCCCGACGCCGGCGTAGTGCGCATCCCCGTAGGCAAGGCCCACTTCGCCGAAACCGCTGATGCCCTCGTCCGTATTGATGCGGATGCAGATCGGCGCACAGTCGTCATAATTCAGGCATTTGGAAAAATCATACACATCGATACTCGTAATTTTCATACTGTCATTGCTTCCTTTCCTAACTAACTAACGACTCAATCAGATTTTTTCTTCAGGGATACCGGCAAAGAGATCTTTCCCCTCTTTTTCCTCCTTCGTCCGCAGCAGACCGAACTGGATCGTCAGGAGAGCAGCGATCCCCAGCAGCCACGGGTAGTAGGCAGCCTGGATGATGGCAAAGGGAGAAAGGGCCGTGAGGCTCATGCAGAGCATCATCTGCCCACCGTTGGGGATGAAGCTCTGGACCACGCAGGCGAAGATATCGAGCAGCGAAGCCACCCGCTTGGGAGCGATGTTATAGATCCGGGCAAATTTCATGGCAAGCGGTGCCGACACCAGGATGGCGATCGTATTGTTGCCCATCGCCACGTCGATCATCCCGACGACGGCGCTGATCCCGTATTCCGCAGAGCGTCTGGAATGGATCCATTTCCGGATCTTGTTAAGCAGCCATTCCAGTCCGCCGAATTCACGGACGAAGGCACTCATCCCGCGGATCAGGAGCGCCTGCACGGCGATGCTGAGCATGCCGCCGATGCCCTTTGTCACGGCAAGGGAAAATCCGGGCAGGTTCCAGGCGCCCGTGGCAAAGCCGATGAATCCGCAGAGCGCCGTCCCGAAGACCAGCACGAGGATCACGTTCCAGCCGAGGAGCGCCGTCACGAAGACCACGATGTACGGCAGGATCTTGATGATGCTGTACGTATAGTTCTGTTCGGCCACTCCGGCGGAACCGAACACGGCGTACAGGATCAGGCTGAGGATGGCTGCGGGCAGGGCGATCAGGAAATTCATCTTGAATTTGTCGTTCATCTCGCAGCCGCAGCTCTTTGTGGCGGCAATCGTCGTATCGGAGATGATGGACAGGTTGTCACCGAACATGGCGCCGCCCAGCACCGCGGCGATAGCAATGGCCGTGGAGGCACCGGTCTGTTCCGCAATGCCGAGGGCCACGGGCCCCAGGGTGGCGATCGTCGTCATGGAAGAGCCCAGTGCGGTGGCAAGCAGGGAGGATACCAGGAACACGCCCGCCACGGCAAGCTGCGGCGGCACGAAGGTCATGCACAGGCCCACCGTGGAATCGACGGCGCCCATTCCCTTGGCGGCGCCGGAAAAAGCACCGGCCGTCACGTAGATCGCAAGGATCAGCAGTGAATTCGGATCGGCGCAGCCGTCGATGAAGACATCGACATTGCGGTTGATCCCCCGGACATTCCTGCCGAGGAGCAAAAGTACGCAGATACCGCAGAGGATCGAGAATTCACGGGAGATCTGCTTGAATGGGTTCTCCACTCCGAGGACTGTGAAAAAGATGCCCGATCCCAGATAAACCAGTAAAAATGTCAGAAGCGGCAGAAAGGAACTCGGTCCATCCGTCTTATGAGGTTCCAGAGATCCATGATTCGTCATGCTGTCTTCCCTTCCTTTTTGCAATGGATTTTTTGGTCTGCATCCCTAAAGATGCACCGATTTCAGGCGCGCGCTGCGCCCATGGTTCCGGAGGCCTGCCCCGGAATGATACAAAAAGACCCTGCAGAAGGAAAGCATAACGCATCATTTCCTCCTGAAGGGTCCTTTGAAACGCTTTTTGAATCCTCGTCAGAAGAAGAGAGGAAAATCAGAATGCCGGTACGATGGAGCCTTTATAATGCTCTTCCACGAATTTCCGGATCGGATCGGACTGGTACACAGCAAGGATCTTCTTGTAGGTCTCGTTGTTCTCATCCCCATCGCGCACGGCAAGGACGCAGGCGTACGGAGATTCTTTGGATTCGACCAGGATGGAGTCTTTCTGGGGATTCAGGCCGGCCGGGATGGCGTAGTTGGTGTTGACGCAGGCCACATCGGTATCATCCAGGCTGCGGGGGATCTGGGCCGCATCGATTTCGACGAACTGGAGATTTTTCGGGTTCTCCACGATATCAGCCACGGAAGCTTCGATGGAATTTCCGTTCTTCAGTTTGATCAGGCCCGCCTGCTGGATCAGGAGGAGCGCCCGGGCACCGTTGGACGGATCGTTCGGGATGGTCACTTTGGCGCCGTCCGGCACATTCTTCAGATCCTTGATCTTATGGGAGTACACAGCCATCGGCATCAGGATGGTCTTGCCGATGGATTTCAGCTTCATGCCCTGTTTCTTGACCATGTTGTCGAGGTAGGGCTGATGCTGATAGGAATTGAGGTCCAGATCCTTGTCGGACAGGGCTTTGTCGGGCTGGACAAAATCGTTGAATTCCACGACTTTGATATTGATGCCCTGCTTGGCCGCTTCCTTGGCGACTTCATCCATGATTTCCGCGTGCGGACCGGCGGTTACGCCCACTTTGATCTCCTTCTTGCTCGTTTCGGAGGCACTTTTCTCCTTGGGAGCGGATGAGGAACCGCAGCCGACGGCTGCGAGACAGGTTACGGCCACAAGGGCGCCCGTGAGGATGGTTCTGACTTTTGATTTCATACTGATCATGTCCTTTCTTTCCCATCTCCTCCCAAAAGAAAAAGCCGTCACACAGATGACGGCCTGAATAGCGATTCGATTCATCTGTCGGTAAACATTCACCGTTGGACTTGGCACCTTCCCGGTAAGGGGGGTTGCCGCAGTGTCATCGGGCCAATCCCTCGACTGCTCTTGATGAAGGAGATATGTGGTTTTGATGTTTCCTATCATACTGCTAGGAATTTATAAAGTCAAGCCCTTTTTCCCAAATTCCGAAAAAACAGGCTTTTACGCGTCGATGACCTTCCCCGGATTGAGGATCAGGTTGGGATCCATGGCGCGTTTGATGGTCTTCATGACCTTCAGTTCTCCCGCCGGAGTGAATTCTTCCATGTACTTCAGCTTCTTGGCACCGATGCCGTGTTCTCCGGCCAGGCGGCCGCCCACGGAATAGGCGTAGGCATAGACCTGCTGATGGAATTCCTCCACCTGCTTTTCCCATTCTTCTTCGGTCATATTGGTCTTGCAGAGCACGATGTGCATGTTGCCGTCGCCGATATGGGCATTGATCTTGACCTGGAACGGATAATTCTCACCGATTTCCATGATCTTTTCGATCGTTTCCGCGATCTTATGGACCGGCACGACCACATCATCCGTCAGGAACACCTTGCTGATGAGCTCGGCCGAGGGCTGGCAGCTGCGCCGCATGTTCCAGACGCGCTCATCCGCCTCGAGGACTTCCACCGCTCCCGTTTCCTCACAGATATCGTTGACGATTTCCATCTTGCTGTCCAGTTCGTCTTCGCGGAAGGTCTCCACTGTGATGATGACATAGATGCCGTCCTCGTAATGGGGCATATTGTCATATTTGCAGTAATCGGCACAGCCGCGGACATAGGAATTGTCCATATATTCCAGGCTCGTCGGGTTGATGCCCGCCTTCAGCAGTTTGGGCACCATATGGAGTGCCTTGCGGGGATCATTGTAGATGCCGAGGATGTCGAAACGGTACGGGGGCAGCGGCACCAGTTTGACCGTCACTTTCGTGATGATCCCCAGCGTCCCTTCGCTGCCGATGATCAGCTGCTGCAGATCATACCCGGTGGAGCATTTCTTCAGGATGCTCCCGCACTCGACGATATCCCCCGTGGGGCTCACCATCTCCAGGCAGTAGACCTGGTCCCGGGTCACGCCGTAGCGCACTGCTTCCAGACCGCCCGCATTCGTCGCCAGGTTGGCTCCGATCATGCAGCTTTCCGCGCTGGAAGGATCGCCGGCATAGAGCAGCCCCCGTTCATGGGCGGCCTTCTGCAGGTCGATGGTACGCACACCGGCTTCGGCGGTCATGTACATGCCTTCCTCGTTCAGCTCGATGATCTTATTCAGGCGTTCCATGCTGAGGACGATGCCGCCGCAGACCGGGATGGCGCCGTCCGCCAGGCTCGTGCCGCCGCTGCGGACCGTAATGGGAAAGTCATACTGGTTGGCCAGTTTGACGATCTGAGAGATCTCCTCGGCACTGCCGGGGATGACGGCTGCCTCGGGCACATGGAACATCAGGGGATTCGTTTCGTAGTCCGTCTGGTACTGGACCAGGATATCTTTATCCGTCTTGACATGGGACGGGCCGACGATTGCTTTCAGTTTTTCAACAATCTCCGGCGTAATGGGATGGTACGTTTTCATCAAGTTTCACCTTCACTCAGCAAATATAGTCGTTGACCTATTCTACCACGTTTTGGTGAAATTGTGAAAAGAATTGCAGATTACTGGGAATTAGATGCTGCTGCCGTCCTGTGCCTCCTCGCAGCTCCGTCCCCTTTTCGGCAAAGGAACCTGCCGGAAGCGCAGCAGGAAAGCCGTTCCCGCGCCCTTTCCGGTACTTTGCCGGGGCCGGCTCACTCCTTATAGAACGCGCGGTACAGGGCGACGAGCCGGCGGTCCCGTTCTGCCGTCGCCTCCTGCGCCTTGCCGCCGGAATAATCGTGGAAGCCCTTCCCCGTCTTGACGCCGTATTCCC
The DNA here is from genome assembly GCA_900315205.1 of uncultured Acidaminococcus sp. Classification (GTDB taxonomy): domain Bacteria; phylum Bacillota; class Negativicutes; order Acidaminococcales; family Acidaminococcaceae; genus Acidaminococcus. The sequence goes on along the minus strand of OMYF01000030.1, from coordinate 19,012 downwards.
CGGCCTCATAATGGCGGGCCAGCTCACGGGGGATCTCTTTGGAGGCGCACAGATCGGGCATCAGGTACTCCGCGATATGATAGAACGTGTCGATACCCCCGAAGTCCGTCACTTCGAGCGGTCCCAGGCAGGCCCAGCGGAAGCCGATGCCGTACTTCATCAGGTCATCGATGCCCTTTTCGGAAACGACGCCCTGATCCACCAGGTACAGAGCCTCGCGCAGGACCGCCAGCTGGATCCGGTTCGCCGCGAAACCAAGGACGTCCTTATTCACGAGGACCGGTTTCTTATGGAGCGCCAGGGCGAGCTGATAGATCTTCTGGGCGGCCTCATCGGTGGTCGCGTCGCCCCGGATGATTTCGATGAGAGGGATGATATGGGGCGGATTGAACCAGTGCATCCCGAGGAAGCGTTCCGGATGGTCCACAGAAGCGGCGAGCCCGTTGATGGAAAGGCCCGATGTGTTCGTCGCGATGATGACATCCGCCGGCACAAGGGGCGAGATTTCTTTGTAGAACCCGGACTTGGCAGCCTTGTCCTCCTTGATGTTCTCCACCACGAGGTCGCAGGTCCCGAAACAGTCCGGAGACGTCGTGTACGTGATCCTCCCTTTCAGGGCTTCGGCCTCAGCGGGCGTGATTTCGCCTTCCGCGGCAAGGACATCCGTATTCTCCCGGATCTTTTCCTTTGCTTTGTCGAGCGTCGGCTGCCGGTGGTTGTAAAGCGTTACCGCATAGCCATAGCGGGCAAAGATCTGTGCCATGGAGTGCCCCATGGTCCCCGCACCCGCGATCGTGACTTTTCTGATTTCTTTCATAGGTCCTGCTCCTTTCATTCCCGGTCTGCAAATTCCTGTTCCAGGGCTTCGCGCAGGGCGTCCGCTTCCTTTGCAGAAAGCGTGATGCCCTTGCCCATCTTGGTGTGGTCCGGTGACCAGTCACGGATATCATATTTCGGCGCCGCACCGTTCCACGACACTACATTCAGTTCTTTTTTCCAGCCGCTGCTCTTTTCAGAAAGCACGGCTGCCTGCTTTACGATCTCGAATCTTACTTCTGCCATTGGGGGATCCCTCCTGACGGGCTGCAGTGATAGTCTGACAAAAAGGAGCGATGGACGCTCCCGACTGCTATTATAGCACAGGAGCCCTCCTCTGCTGTCCTAAAAGCCGTACCGCAGCAGCGGGCAGGGCCGGCAGCATGCTTTAAAGAGATGGCGCTCCTTTCCGCCCCGCCGCAAAACAAAAGACCGCCGCCCGATCCCGCGGGAAGCGGTCCTGCTTTTTATCCATTTGTACCGGGAGCCGGTTTTCCCTGCTCCCACACCTTTACGCTGACGTGGATCTCCTGGGCTGCCGCGCCGTAGTAAATCCCCCGGTTCATCGGGCAGTCGCGGGCATCCCGTCCCACGGCGATGCGGATGTGCTTGTCCGCCGCCGCGATGTCGTTGGTCGGATCCAGGCCGAACCAGCGCCCGTCATCGAGGACTTCAACCCAGGCGTGGCTTTCGCCCTCGCCGATCAGGAAGCCTGTCACATAGCGGGCCGTGATCCCGCCCAGCCTGCAGAGTGCGATCATCACATGCGATTCGTCCTGGCAGACGCCGGCACCCAGGGCCATGGCCTCCTCGGCCGTCGTGTCCATGCCCGTCCGGCCCTTTGTATAGGCGATCGCCTCATGGACTTCATGCATGATGATCCGTCCCTGCACAAGGGGGCTCTTCCCGGCAAGACAGGGTGCGAGCCGATCCGCATAGAACTTCTTCAGCTGCGGACCCGGCGCGGTCAGTTCACTGCCGTAGCGGAACTTGACGAGCTCTTCATAGCGTTCTGCCGGCATACTGTCCGCCAGTCCCGTCGTCACGGTACCCGTTTCGCGGAAGCGGAAGCGGGTCAGCGGCGAATCGTCAAAACCGCAGAGCAGTACATTGCCAAAGGGATCCGTTCCCTGCCACCAGCATTCACCCGGTTCCAGCCGGGTCGTCAGGGTCGTTACCTGCTGCACGGCGCAGCTCCGGGGGCTGACCCTCAGCGTATAGCAGTTTCCCCGTATGGGTGCGGAATACCGGATCTCCATCTGGTAGGCAAAACACAGTCTGGTGCTCATCGAATCAAATTAGCTCCAATCTCGTCGACTTTCTGCAGGATCTCACCATAATTGAGGGGGGACTCCTTCCCCAGTGCCATCAGACAGTCGATGGTCCCCTGATCATAGTTCAGGCCCGTCTTGGGGATCCGGCCGCTCAGGCGTCGGATCTCATGGGCCACTTCTCCGGCATCATACCGCAGACGGGCGTACATGTCAATCCTTTCGATCCGTTTTCCCGTCTTCAGGATGCTCCGGACCTGCTCCGAATCGATGACGTCGTCCACGATCCCCCAGAAAGCCAGGATATGGTCCACCAGATCCCGCAGCGGGATCAGCGGTGCCGGAGCCGTCTCGGCCCGTTTCAGATCGTAGATCGTCATTTCCACATAGGCCAGGCACTGGGTCCCCAGCTCGCCCCGGAGCAGGATCGCATTGTCATAGGCCCGGTCCAGGGTCGAACGGATGGAATCGGGATTGGAGGCATCGAAGGGATACCGTTTTACGAAGTCCTCCCGGGAGCTGTAGATATTGGGGATGCCCATCCGCTGGCAGTAGGCCCCGTAGCTGTCCTGCGTTTCATCGATCAGCCGGTCATATTCCCGGTTGTACATCCGAAGGGTCGTGTAGACCCGTTCTATATAGCGGCCCAGCCAGAAGAGGCAGTCCGACTGATTTACCGTGATAATACCCATGTGTCTTTGAAACCTCCTCCCTGAGATGAATTGACGATGAAGGAATCCGGTTTGGTCGTGAACCGGGTCAGGCCGCTGTGCCAGACCATCGGTTCGTCAGCCAGGAGGACGAAGGCACGCAGATCGGCCTTGCGCGGCACCCGGCTGCCGTCCTTGTCGATGATGTCCAGATCCTGGAAATCGATGACATTCTGGGCGATGAAGCGGCGCGGATCCTTTGCGAGCTGGGCCTTGAAGTCTTTTTTCTGTTCCTCCGTCATCTTGCTTGCGAAGACGACGCCGTACCCGCCCGCTTCGGATACATCCTTCCATACGAGCTCGTCGAAATGCGCCTGGCAGTAGTCCATGTCCTCCTTGTAAAAAGGCAGGTACGTGGGCGCGTTCTGCAGGATCGGTTCTTCTTCCAGATAATAATGGATCATCCTGGGCACGAAGTAATAAATGCCCTTGTCATCGGCCACGCCGTTGCCGACCGCATTCAGGATCGCCACATTGCCCGCGCGGAAGGCATCGTACAGATGGGGCACGCCGATCAGCGAATCCTTGTAGAAGTTCATCGGGTCCAGATACTCATCGGACAGGCGGCGGTAGATGGCACCCACGCGCTCCTTCCTGCCGTTGTAGTTCTTATAGTAGACCTGGTTGTCCTCCACGACGAGATCCGTTCCGCTGACCAGCTTGGCTCCCGTCTTTTCGGCCAGATAGGAATGTTCGAAATAGGCCGAGTTGAAGCGGCCCGGCGTCAGGACCACGGAAAGGCCTCCGCAGCTTACGTAGTCCATGGTCTTTTTGAGCATCTTCGCATAATTGCGGTTGTCGTCGATGCGGATATCCCGGAACGTCTCAGGGCAGCAGATGCGGCAGATCTCGCGTGCGATGAGCGGATAGGAAGCACCGCTCGGGACCCGCAGATTGTCTTCCAGGATGTACCATTTCCCGTCCTTGCCTTTGACCAGGTCGATGCCCGAGATATGGTTGTAGATGCCTTTGGGCGGCACCACGCCGTCACATTCCGCCATGTATCCTTTGGACATGAAGATGAAATCTTCCGGGATCACTTTATCCTTGACGATGGCCTTGGCCCCGTAGATATCATTGAGGAATTCGTTCAGAGCCCGGGCTCTCTGTTTCAGGCCCCGTTCCAGATAAGCGAATTCATCCGCTTCGATGATCCTTGGGATCGCGTCGAACGGAAAAAGCTGTTCCTTGAATTGATTGTTCTTGTAAATGCTGAATTTGACCCCGTAACGAGCCAGCAGCTGATTGACGTTGTCCGTATGCTTCAGCAGTTCCAGTTCAGCAGGAAAGCCCATAATTTAATCAGTCCCCCCATAAATATAGCTGGCAGCATCAAAGAAGTCAGGCCCGCGCGAAGCCTGGATCCGTGCTGTTTTTATTTTACCGCTAAATTTTCATGTTTGCAACAATAATTGTTTTATACAACACTTTATCTTTTCATTTTGTATCACATAGTATTAAAATGAAAGTTTTTTGTACATTATTAATAATCGTTCGAAATTACATATTTTTATGAGTTTCCGGCTTCACTGCATAAGTTGCTTTGAGACAACAAAAAAGCAGCCCCCGGTCAATGCACGATTGACACAGGAGCTGCCTGGCACCTTGCTATTTCTGTTTGATCTTGCCGTCCCCGTCCATCTTATGCAGCATCTTCTGGATTTCCTGCATAAAATTATTGACGTCGGCGAACTGCCGGTAGACCGAAGCGAACCGGACGTAGGCGATCTGATCCACCTTTTCCAGATGCTTCATCACCGTTTCCCCGATCAGCGAGGATTTGACTTCGTTCTCCCCGGACGTACGGAGCTCGGCTTCCACCTCGGAGGCGATTCCCTGGATCTGGTCATAGGAAAAAGGCCGTTTCTCAAATGCGCGCAGAAGTCCCGCAATGAGTTTATGGCTGTCGAACATTTCCCGGCGCCCGTCTTTTTTGATGACGAGCAGCGGTGCGACTTCATATTTCTCATACGTCGTGAACCGGCGTCCGCACTTGGGACACTCGCGCCTGCGGCGGATGGCTGTCCCGTTGTCACTGGAGCGGGAATCGATGACACGGCTGTCTTCGTAGGAACAGAAAGGGCACTTCATGGTACATTCCCTCTTGCTTACTTACGGAGCCAGGGCGGAATCTCGCTCGTCGGGCTGTTGAAGGAAGAAATCTTGGAGGCAGCCGCATTTTCGGCGGACTTGGTCAGCTTGCTCTGCGGAGTCTCCGGCTTCTTGAAGTTCATCGGTTTCGGGCTCTTGGCAGCGGAACCGCCGTCGTCGATGCCCGTGGCGATCACGGTGACACGGATGGCGTCATCCATCGTTTCGTCGATGGTGGCACCGAAGATGATGGTGGCGTCCGGATCCACAGCATCCGTGATGATCTTGGAAGCTTCGTTGACATCGATCAGGGACAGGTTCGGGCCGCCCGTGATGTTCAGCAGCACACCCTTGGCACCGGAAATGGTGCTGTCCAGCAGCGGGCTCTTGACAGCTGCTTCCGCAGCGGCCGCAGCGCCTTCTTCACCGTTGGCCGTACCGATACCCATCATGGCGGAGCCGGCGTTGGACATGATGGTCTTCACATCGTTGAAGTCCACGTTGATGAGGCCGGGCACGCTGATCAGGTCGGAAATGCCCTGGACGCCCTGACGCAGGACATCATCGGCGATCTTGAAGGCGTCCATCATGGAAGTCCTTCTGTCCACGACCTGGAGCAGACGGTCGTTCGGGATCGTGATCAGGGCGTCGACCTTGGCTTTCAGGTTGGCGATTCCCTGTTCCGCGACGTTATAGCGGCGGCGTCCTTCGAAGGTGAACGGTTTGGTGACGACACCCACCGTCAGGGCACCCGCTTCTTTTGCACATTCAGCCACGATATGGGCTGCACCGGTACCGGTACCGCCGCCCATGCCGGCCGTGACAAAGACCATGTCGGCCCCTTTCAGGAGCTCGGCGATCTGGTCCTTCGATTCTTCGGCAGCCTGTTCGCCTCTTTCAGGATCGGCGCCGGCACCCAGGCCCTTTGTGACTTCTTCACCGATCTGCAGTTTGGTCGGGGCTTTAGATCCCTGCAGCGCCTGGGCGTCACAGTTGACCGCGATGAATTCCACACCCTGCAGTCCCGTATCAATCATGCGGTTGACAGCGTTGTTGCCGCCGCCGCCCACACCGATAACCTTGATTTTCTCTAAGGGCTGTTGGGCAGCCTTTGCATTGTCGGATTGTTGATACATATCCATGATCCTCCTCACATCAGTTCCATTTTGTGGTATAACTGGAAGATTTTATTATAATCTGTATTATAGTATACCATCACAAAGGCAAGATTTCACGCCTTTTTATTCGAATTCGTCCTATTTCTTCATAAAGAGACGGCGAATGATGGCAATATTGTTGAAGATCCGGAGACCGAAGGCCACGAGGGCCACATAATACAGGTCGATCCCGAGTCTCATTCCGAAATAACAGAGAAAGACAGCGAACAGGCCATTGGCAAAAAAGCCGCTGATGAAGATGCTGCTGTCATAGGTCCCTTCCTTCACAGCCCGCAGGCCGCCGAAAGCCGCATCGAGGGAAGCCATGAAGGCGACGGCCACAAGCTTGCTGTAGAGCTGCGGAAAGACCGGGAGATACACACCGATGGCGATCCCCAGGGCCAGTCCGAGGATGGCAAAAACGATCATGCTCCTCCCTCCTTCGGTTTGGCGAATTCGTAATGGCGCGTCCCCTTGTAAGCCGGAATCACGACATCATCGTCCTTCCTGAGATCCACATTGATGCCCCAGAACTTCAGGGTCTCGATGACACCGCCGCGCAGGCGCAGCGCGCTCTCCAGCGTTTTGGGATCCCCGATGGCCCGGATCACGTAGGGCGGTGAGAACCGGGTGTTGTTCACGGATACGGTCGGGCCGGCGCAGCGCACTTCGGACACGTCGAGGATCCGCTCCTCGTTCATGGCGAGGGCTTCGGCGCCGCCGGCACGCAGTTCATTCAGGATCCGCAGCAGGTCATCATCATGGATGATATGGAGGTTTGGGTCCTCGCCGGCTTTGGTCGGCAGCATGCTGTCGTTCAGCGTCACCACGACGCCGGGACCGTGGAGTTCCGTCTCCCCGGCATACATCTTGAGTTTCTGCATCCCCTTCCGGCTGTCCTCGCTGCCTGCCAGGTCTTTTTCCATATGCTGCAGGCGCTCCTGCAGTTCCTGGTTCGCTTTTTCCGTCGTCTTCAATTTTTCCACCAGTTCCTCCGCCCGCTGCTGATTGACGGAATGGCGGGCATTTTCCGCACTGCGGAACTGGGTGGAAACCATGACGCCGAGCACGAGGCAGACAAGGAAGGTGAAGAACTTTTCCTTTTTATCGGTGTACCGCATATCGTCTCCTTCTACTCGACTTTGATGTAGGGCACTTCGTACGTCATGTCGATGTACCGGGCCCTGATCTTTTTCTGTTCCAGATCATCGCACAGGGAGATGAATGTGTCGACGCGCCGGAGCGCATTCTCGCCGCTGCCCACGATGAAGGGCACACCGCCCTCCAGATGCAGGGTGATCAGCATGCGGTCATCCAGGGAGATCTCGGAAATGCGGTCCGCAATGGAAGCGGGCAGTTTTTCCAGGAAGGCGAACATCGCCTTGAGATCCGCATCCTCGATGAAATCGCCCGGTTCCGGATCTTCCAGGGAAAATCCCGTCACGAGCGGTGCCGTCGCATCCTGGATGGCATTTTCCGTGGAAAGGACACAGCCGTCATAGGCGATCTTGGCGAAATTCCCGTTTTCACAGTGCATATAGACAGCCGGTTCCCGTTCCCGGACCGTCACCGTAAGGTAATTGGGCCAGCTGTAGGAAATGTCGGCCTTCTGGATCCGGACATCTTTCTTGAGGGCCGCTTCCATTTTACTGCGGTCGATCGTAAAGATATTGACCGGTTCCTCCAGGCCGCCGGCGTCCATGACTTCTTCCAGGGTCACATATTTGTTGCCCGAAAGCCTGACATGGCCGAAGTGGAACCAGGGCTGATGGACCAGCACATAGATCCCGGCGGCAGCGGCGATAAGACCGAGGAGCGCACCTGCTGCCTTGGGCGAAAGCCGGGGCAGCGGAATATGGAAGCGGAAACGGGGCCGCCGGCGGCGGCGCTTCCTGGGAGGCTCCTCCCGGGGCGGACGCTGTGAGCCGCCCTCTTCACGGGGCGCCTCTTCAGGGTGCCGGCGGAAGGACGGCGGCGGTACCCGTCTTTCATTTTCCGGCGGATCCGGGACGACGGGACGGCGGAACGGCTGTCTGTTCCATCTTGGCGTATCCATCTCAGCAGTGAGCCGTCAGCAGGATCTTTTCGCAGAGATCCGGGAAGGACAGCCCCATGGCACCGGCTGCTTTCGGGATCAGGCTCGTCGCCGTCATGCCGGGCACCGTATTGACTTCGAGGCAGATGAAATTCCCCGCCTCGTCCACGATCTCATCCACCCGGGCGACACCGCTGCAGCCCAGGGCCGTGTAGGCCTTGACAGCCTCTGCCTGCAGCCGCCCGGTCAGTTTCTCCGGAAACGGTGCCGGGCAGGTATAGGTCGTTGCCCCATGGGTGTATTTATTATGATAATTGTAATAATCCGTGTGCGGTTCGATCAGCACGAGGGGCATGGGAACGGGACGGCCTTCCGCATCCACCATGACGCCCGCGGCCACTTCCCTGCCCTTGAAGAACTGTTCTGCCAGGACGAGGCTGCCGTAGGAAAACGCGTCTTCAAGCGCCTTGTCGAGTTCCGCCTCGCTCCGGACGATGGTCACGCCGATGCTGGAACCCTGTTCCGCCGGCTTGACGACGGCCGGGATCCCCAGTTCCTCCAGGATGCGCGTTTTGGCAGAAGCCGCGTCCTTTTTGGTGAGATAGACGGCCTTTGCCGTCGCCACACCGTTTGCCGCGAAAAGTTTCTTCGTATAGAATTTATTCATCGCCAGGGCACTTGCAAGGACGCCGGAACCCGTGTACGGGATCCCCATCATTTCCAGTGCGGCCTGGACACGGCCGTCCTCGCCGTAGAGCCCGTGGATGGCGTTGAATACGACGCGGGCACCGCTTGCTTCGATCTGCTGCGTGAAGATGGCAGGATCCAGGTCGACCATCACCGCGTCATAGCCTTTTTCTTTCAAAGCCTCTGCAATGGCTGAACCCGTATGGAAGGAGACTTCCCGTTCCTTGGAAGGGCCGCCCCAGACGACTGCAACTCTCTCATTCTTTTTCACTTGCCTGCCTCCGTTCTAAAGCCTTAACCAGATTTTCCCCGAGCTGGACGATATTGCCGGCGCCGATGGTCATGACAAGATCCCCCGGCCTGACGATGCTTACGAGGTAATCCTGGATCGCATCGAATCCGGACATGTAGGTGACATCCTGTCCCGTCTTCTCCCGGATGATGTCCGCCAGCGCCTCGCCTGTCACTCCCGGGATCGGGTCCTCACTGGCCGCATAGATATCGGTCACGATGAGCTTGTCGCACTTCCTGAAAGCGACGGCGAACTGATCATGGAGCAGTTTGGTCCGCGTATAGCGGTGCGGCTGGAAGACGCAGATCAGCCGTTTGGGCTGGGTCTGGCGCGCCGCCTCGAGGGTGACCCGGATCTCCGTGGGATGATGGGCATAATCGTCGACGACCCAGACACCGCCGCATTTCCCCTTCGTCTCGAAGCGCCGTTTGGCACCGCGGAACTTCTCCAGGGATGTCATGATGGTGTCCATATCGAGGCCCAGTTCACGGGCTGCCGCAACGGCGCCCAGGGAATTGAGCACGTTGTGACGGCCGGGGATGACCAGGTGGCCGTGGCCGATGACATCCCCGTGATAGAGGACATCGTAATGGGTGCCGTCCGCGTCAGTGGTGATGTTCGCTGCCCGGTAGTCCGCGTCCTCCGCATCGATCCCGTAGGACACGACGCGGCTCGGCGTCTTCCGGCCCACTTCACGCACTTTGGCATTGTCCCAGCAGAGTACGGCCGTGCCGTTGGCCTTGATCTGGTCGACGAACTGCTGGAACGCTTTCTGGATATTCTCCTCGCTGCCGTAATGATCCAGATGGTCGTTTTCGATATTGGTCACGACGGCAATGTAGGGTCTGAATTTCAGGAAGGACCCATCGCTCTCGTCCGCTTCCGCCACGACATAGTCGCTGTGGCCGTTCACGGCATTGGAGCCCAGGTTGCTGACGACGCCGCCGACGACGACCGTCGGATCCAGCCCGCCCTCACAGGTGATCAATGACAGCATGGAGCTTGTCGTCGTCTTGCCGTGGGCGCCGGCCACGGCGATGCCCTTGTGTTTGTTCATCAGGTAGGCCAGGACATCGCTGCGGTGGATGATCGGGACCTGCCGCCGTTTGGCTTCCACGACTTCGGGATTGTCCTCGTGGATGGCTGTCGACACGACGACGGCCTCCGCCCGCTCGATCTGGAATGCCGCATGGCCGATGAAGACAAGAGCTCCCTCCCGGGCGAGCTTCGTCGCCATGTAGCCGGGCTTCGCATCCGATCCGGAGACATGGTAGCCGCGCTTGATGAGCACATGGGCAAGTGCGCTCATGCCGGCCCCGCCGATGCCGATGAAGTGTATGTTTTTGACTTTGTCTAAGTCGAGCACTATGAATTCCTCCTGTTGCAGTACACCATTTCCAGTGCCTCTTTTGCAATCAGATCCGCCGCATCCGGCTTTCCCGCCTTGAGTGCTTCCTTGTGCATGATCCTCAGTGCATCAGGGTCTTCGAACAGTTTCTTGATATGGTCAAGCAGGATATCGCCGTTCAGATCCCTGTCGAGGATCACCTCGGCCGCTCCCATGGCTGCAATGGCCCGGGCGTTGTATTCCTGATGGTTGGCCGTTGCGTACGGATAGGGGACGAGGATGGACGGGATGCCCCGTGCCATCAGCTCGGCCAGCCCGATGGCGCCGGCCCGGGACACGGCAAGATCCGCCGCCGCAAGGGCCAGCGGCATTTCATGCAGGTACGGGACGATATGGATATTGCTGCAGCTTTCCGCGATGGACCCGACGGCCTCCATATGGGAGGCATAGCCGAGCGTCCCCGTCGCGTGCAGGATCTGGATGCTGCGGCTCCCCGCCAGGGCTTTCTCCACGGGGATCATGCTCTCGTTGATGGTCCGGGCGCCCCGGGAACCGCCGAAGACGAGGAGTGTCTTCATGGCCGGGTCGAGCCCGAATTTGCGGATCCCCTCTTCCCGCGAAGCTTCCAGCACTTCGGCCCGGACGGGATTGCCCGTCACGATCTTCTGTGCCGACCCCGGAAAATAGCGCTCGCCCGCTGCGTATCCCAGAAAGACCTTGTCGACGAAGCGGGACAGGATCTTATTGGTCACGCCGGGCATGGCGTTCTGCTCCTGGATGCACGTGGCGACGCGCTTCATGGCGCCCCAGAACAGCACGGGGCCGCAGACGTACCCGCCCGTCCCGACGACGAGCTCGGGATCGATCCGGTTGATGAGGGAATAGGCATCCCCCATGCCCAAGAGGAGCTTTCCGGCGCTCTTCAGGGTGCCCATGCCCAGATGGCGCTCAAAGCCCGCCACCCGGATGAATTCCAGCGGATAGCCGTAGCGCGGCACGATGTCCTTTTCGAGGCCCTTCCGGGTGCCCACAAAGGTGATCTCCGCCTGCGGCTCCTGTTTCTTGATCGCATCGGCAATGGTCAGGGCAGGATAGATATGGCCGCCTGTCCCGCCGCCGGCAATTACGACTTTCACGCTTTTTCCTCCTCCGCTTTTGCCGCAAGGGCTCTGACGAGTTTCTTGAAGACCCTTCCCCGTTCCGGGAAGTTCGCGAACATATCATAGGAAGAACAGGCCGGGGACAGCAGGACCACTTCCGGCGGTTTTGCGATGCTGTAGGCCTTGTTGACCGCGTCTTCAAAAGATCCGTCGATCATGATGATGTTCTTTACGTGATTCTTTTTCGCTGCCTCACAGAAACGCTGGCGGGCCTCCCCGAGAAGGATCAGGGCATCGGTCTTTTTGGCGCACATCTGCATGAAGTCGTCGAGTCCCGTCATCTTGTCATGGCCGCCCGCAAGGAGCACCACATGGCCGTCCTTGAAAGCCTCGAGCGCCTTGACGGCAGAGTCGGTGTTCGTCGCCTTGGAGTCGTTGTAATAAGGGACGCCCTTGATGGTCGTCACATACTCCAGGCGGTGCTCCACACCCTCGAACGCCTTGAGGACTTTTGCCATGTTTACGTTCGTCACTCCGGCAAAATGCGCGCACAGGATGGCACCGAGGACATTCTGTTCATTATGGGCGCCAAAGATCTTGAGGTCGCTCACTTTGCAGATGCGGTCGCGGCGGCCGTCCAGGGCCAGCACGAACCAGCCGTCCTCCACACAGGCACCTTCGCTGAGTACTTTTTCGGTGCTGAAGAAGTAGACGCGGCTCTTTGCTTTCGGAGCAAGTTTCCGCGTATTTTCGTTGTCATAGTTCAGGATCAGCACATCATCCGGCGTCTGGTTGGCAAAGATCTTTGCCTTGGCGGCGATGTAGTTTTCCATATTGCCGTGGCGCTCGAAATGGTCCGGCGTGATATTGACGATCAGCGCGATCTGCGGACGGAACGTCGTCGTCCCTTCCAGCTGGAAGCTCGACAGCTCCGCAGCCACGACGGACTCCGGTCCCATATGCTCCAGTTCCTTGGAAAGAGCAAAGCCGATGTTTCCGGCCACCGTCGTGGGCACCGGCAGGGTCTCCAGCATGCGTCCCACCAGGGTCGTCGTGGTGGTCTTGCCGTTCGTGCCGGTGATCCCCACCCATTTTCCCTTGTAGAGACGGCTGGCTTCCTCCGCTTCGCCGATGATTTCCATGTTCAGTTCCCGGGCCTTCTTCACGACATCCGTCGTAAACGGGATGCCCGGCGAGATGATGAACAGGCTGCTTTCTTTCAGATACGGTTCCGGATCTTCCCCAAAGACGACCCGCCCGCCTTTTTGCGTAAAACCTTCCAGAAAAGCCGGATCCAGCTTTTTCTCGTCATCGTTGTACAGGATGACCCTGTCCCCCCGGTCCGCAAGGACCTGGGATACTCCCTGGCCGCTGATGCCGGCCCCATATACAAATACCGTTCTGAGATTTTCCAATAGTGACGCCCCCTCTAATGAAAACGCTTAGGCAGGCCCGGGAAAAGAGCTGCCCCGGATCTGCAAAGACTCCCGCAGACAAAGCTTCCGCACCGGAAGGACTGCCGGTCACCGCAGTACGTACAGCAGCACACCCAGTCCCGAACAGATTATGCTGGCAAGGCAGAATCTGGCGACGACCGTCGTCTCCGGCCAGCCTCCCAGCTCAAAATGATGATGGATCGGCGTCATGCGGAAAATCCGCTTGCCGCCGGTTTTTTTGAAATAAAGGACCTGCATGATGACCGATACGGTTTCCACCACATAGACCCCGCCGATGAGCACCAGCAGGATCTCCGTATGCGTGCCGATGGCGGCCGCAGCCACGGCGCCGCCAAGAGCCAGGGAACCCGTATCCCCCATGAAGACTTTGGCAGGGTAATGGTTGTAGCGCAGAAAGCCCACACAGCTCCCGAAGACAGCGAGCGAGAACAGGCATTCATGCGGCAGCCCGGCCAGCGATGCGATGGCGGCAAAAGCCAGCATGACCGGGATGGTCACCCCTGCGGCGAGCCCGTCGAGCCCGTCAGTCAGGTTCACCGCGTTGGTCGTCCCCACGAGGAGCAGCAGGATGAAGACCGGGTAGAAATACCCCAGATCGACACTGGCATTGACCAGGGGGATCCAGATCTTCGTGCTGTACACATCACCGGGATAGAGCAGATAGACCGCAGCCACCAGGATCTGGAGGGCCATCTTCTGCTTTGCCGTAAGGCCGAGATTGCGTTTAAAGAAAATCTTCAGGCCGTCATCGATGAAACCGATCAGGCCGTACCCTGTGAAGAGCCACAGGGCCACGATGATATGGGGATCGAAGGGGATCCACATCAGGCAGGCCACGATCACGGCGAGGATCATCATGATCCCGCCCATCGTCGGCGTGCCGCTCTTTTTCATATGCTCCTTCGGGCCGCATTCCCGGATGCTCTGGCCGAAATGCCACTTGCGGAGTTCCGGGATCAGGAATTTGCCGATCAGCACCGTCAGGGCAAAAGAGGTGATCACTATCCAGAATTCATTCATGGGAAGCGCCGTCCTTTGCAAACGCAAGGCCGATGACCTTGTCTACTTCCATGGAATGAGAACCCTTGCAGAGGACGACATCGCCGGGCCGGACGATCTCCCGCAGGCAGCGGGCCGCTTCTTCCTTACTGGCGACATAGTGGACGGAGACGCCGCCCTCCCGGGCAGCTTCCGCCATGGCTTTGCAGAGCGGACCGTAGCAGATCAGTTCCGCCACCCCGTACTGGGCGGCCCACTGCCCGACGCTGCGGTGCCCTTCCTCGGAGGCGCTGCCCAGTTCGAGCATATCGGCCAGCACCGCCACGGCGCGGCCCCTCCCGTGGGCTTTGACGACGCTCGTCAGCGTCTTGAGCCCCGCTTCCATCGAAACAGGCGCGGCATTATAGGCATCATTGATGACGGTCACATCGCCGAATTCAAGGATTTCCTGACGCATACCGGTCAGTTTGATGGTGCCGATGGAATAGGCGATCTCGTCATCGGGCACGTCATACAGTTCCGCCATGGCGATCGCGGCGAGCGCATTCATCACATTATGCTCACCCAGAAGGGGCATGGCGACGCTCCTTTCGGCGCCCGTGATCTTACTCGTATAGGTAAAGCGCGTCAGGAGCCCGTCGGACGTGATGTCCCTTGCCATGACATCGCAGTCCGTATGGATGCCGTATGTCGTGACCTTCGCGCCGGTCTCCATGGCCCGCACGCGGGAATCATCGCCGTTCAGGACGGCCAGGTTCTGCGCGGTGAAATCTTCCAGGATTTCGCTTTTGGCCTTCGCGATGTTTTCGATGCTGCCCAGAAGCTCCAGATGGGTCTCTCCCACGTTCGTGATGATCGCCGCATCGGGGCGGGCGATCTTCTTCATGGCCCGGATCTGTCCCAGTCCGCGCATCCCCATCTCCACGACGGCAAATTCCGTATCCGGGCGGATCAGAAAGAGCGTCTTGGGCAGGCCGATCTCGTTGTTGAAATTCGCCTGCGTCTTGATGACCTTGTATTTGCTGGCGAGCAGTGCCGCCACCATATCCTTTGTGGATGTCTTGCCGTTGGAGCCGGTGATGGCGATGACGCGCACGCCTTTCATGCTCATCCGGTAGGCGGAAGCGATCTGCTGATAGGCCGCAAGCGTGTCAGGGACGATGAAAGAACGGTTTTCCGTCCCCGGTACCGCGTGGTCTGTCAGGACTGCTGCGGCGCCTTTTTCCAGAGCCGACACGGCAAAATCATGGCCGTCGAATTTTTCACCCCGCAGTGCCACAAAGAGGGTCCCCGCTCTGACATCACGGGAATCGGTCGTAACATCCGCGAATTCAAGTCCGTCGGGCAGCGTTGTCCGTGCCGCTGTCGCCGCTTTGATCAATTTTGTACTAAGCATCTGCTTTCCCCTTCCGGAAATAATCCCGGACCACTTCCCCATCATCGACATGGATGGTTCTGTCCTTCAGGATCTGATAATTTTCATGGCCCTTACCGGCAATCATTATAACATCATCGGGGGCTGCATGGGAAACAGCAAATTCGATCGCTTCCCGGCGGTCAGGGATGGTATGGATCTCCTTTGCTTCCGGAGCATCCGTAAGACCCGCCTCGATATCGCGGATGATCTGATCCGGATCCTCGCTGCGCGGATTGTCGCTCGTCACCACGATGCAGTCCGCCAGGTCCAGGGCGATGCGGCCCATGATGGGGCGCTTTTTGCGGTCCCGGTCCCCGCCGCAGCCAAAGACGCACCAGAGCTTCCCCTTTGTGATGCCCCGCGCCGTATGGAGCACATTCTCCAGGCCGTCCGGCGTATGCGCATAATCCACGATGACCGTAAAGGGCTGGCCGGCCTCGATCAGCTGGAACCTTCCGGGCACACCGCCGAATGCATCGAGGCCGCGGACGATGTCCTCTTTGGAAAGACCCTCTGCCAGGGCGCAGCAGACCGCCGTCATCACATTGTACATATTGAACTCGCCCGTGATATGGAGGTCGAGATCCATCTCGCCCACGGGCGTCGCAAGCTTCAGCTCCATCTGCTTGGCCCCGGCACGGAACGAAAGCGGATGAACATCATTCGTGTCCGCCTTGCCGTAGGTCAGGATCTTTGTCCTGACGCGGTCCATGATGAGGGGCGAGCTCGGATCATCCATATTGAACACCGCCGTCTTGCGCGGCTTCTTCCCTTCGTGGAGATGCGTGAAAAGGAGCGCCTTGGCTTCCCGGTAATTTTCCATGGTCTTGTGGAAGTCCAGGTGGTCCTCAGTGATGTTCGTGAGGGCTGCCGTATCATACTCGATGCCGGCCACGCGGTCCAGCGCAAGGGCATGGGAGGAGACTTCCATGACGCAGGTGTCGCAGCGGGCCTCCACCATACGGTAGAGCGTCTTCTGCAGGTCCACCACATCCGGTGTCGTATTGTGGGAGACTTCCTTCTGATCCCCGATCATGATGTTGATGGTGCCGATGAGCCCGACCTTGTGGCCCGTACGGGTCAGGAGGTCCCGCAGGATATTGGTGGTCGTCGTCTTGCCGTTCGTGCCCGTGACGCCGATCATCCGCATCTTGCCGGCCGGATAGTCATAGAACCAGGGTGCCAGTTCCGTCATCGCCCGGTTCGTGTCATCGACCTGGATTTTGACGACGCCGGCGGGCACTTCCACATCATCTTCCACAAGGACTGCCGCGGCTCCCTGGCCGGCAGCCTTCCCGATATACTGATGGCCGTCCGTATGGACGCCTTTCAGGCAGATAAAGAGACTTCCCGGTGCGGCCGTACGGGAGTCGATGGTCAGGTCGTTAATGGTCCTTCCCCCGGCATCCCCCGTCACACGGGCGCCCGGTATATGATTGATTACGTCGGTCAGATTACGGATCATCTGGGATTCCTCCTTAAGCTGCTGGCTGTGCAGAAAGAGCCGGATACAGCGCCTGTCCCCTGCTGCAGGGACGGGCAATCACAAAAGGCAGCCTTGCGGCTGCCTCCTACGTATCCAACAAGAGCACAGCATCCAGCGCCATTCTCATTTTTTCTGTGGCGTTTTTTCCATGCGCACGTAGATGTTGCTCCTTGCTGTACTCAGTCCTGACTTTTTGCTGGCGATTCCGGCAATCCGCTCAGGGCTGCGCAGGCGCTCCACATCCATCTTGAGCGTCTCGTTCTCATCGAGCAGATCTGCCTCCTCCTGCTTCAGCTGTATCAAGTCACTGGTTTTGGTCACATACATTTCGCTTAATGCAACACCACCAAAATAACATATTATAACCAATGCGGCCATAAATACAACCAGTCTCCGGACAGATTTTAAATTTGCTTTTTCTTTTTTCAGTTTTCTACGGACGATTTCTTCTTCCGGAGCTTCCTGAAGTGCTTCCGATCCGTAGTTATATGCTGTATGTGAAGGCCAGCGCGGCGCTGCGCGCCAGTCCCTTCTGCCGCTGTACATGATCCTATCCCCTTATCAAATCTTTTCTGCACCCCGGAGCCTGGCACTCCTGGCTCTCGGATTATCACTCAGTTCTTCTGCGGAGGGAACGAATTCCTTCTGTTTCTTCAGTTCCGGCACGTGGCCGCATACGCAGACAGGCAGTTCCGGCGGGCAGATGCAGCCGCGGGCCATGCGTTTGAAGCACTGCTTGATGATCCGGTCTTCCAGAGAATGGAACGTGATGACTCCGATGCGCCCGCCCTTTTTCAGATGGGCGACGGCGGTCTCCATCGTGCTGTCAAGGATCTTCAGTTCATCGTTCACTTCGATCCGGATCGCCTGGAATGTCCGCTTGGCGGGATGGGGCCCATCCTGTCTGGCACCTTTGGGGATGGCGGCCTTGATGACTGCCACCAGTTCTCCGGTCCGCGTCAGCGGCTTTTCCCGGCGTGCTTTGACGATGAACTGGGCAATGCGGCGGCTCCAGCGTTCTTCGCCGTACTTGTAGATGACGTCGGCCAGCGCTTCTTCACTGTAGCCGTTGACGATATCCGCTGCCGTCCGCTTCGCTTCCTGGTCCATCCGCATATCGAGCGGACCGTCCTGCATGTAGGAAAATCCCCGTTCCGGCGTATCGAGCTGATAGGAGGAAACGCCAAGATCAAAGAAGATCCCGTCCGCTGCGGCAATGCCGAGCCCGTCCAGGATGCTTCCGAGGTTCCGGAAATTGTCATGCACGATCCGGACCCGGCAGGACACATCCTTCAGCCGCTGCGAAGCTGCCGCGATGGCATCTTCGTCCTGATCGATCCCGACAAGGAGCCCGGCCGGTTCGAGCCGCTCTGCGATGGCGTGGGAATGGCCCGCGCCGCCGAGCGTGCAGTCCACATAGATCCCGCAGGGATCCTGGACGATCCAGTCTATACTTTCTTTAAGGAGGACACTTTTATGTACGAACTCCACAGCAATCCCCATTCTTCCATTCAGTCTCTGGAAAGACGTTCCACAGCATTTTCCACATCCGCTGCGCTGTCTTCCGAAAATTCATGATAGCGTTCCGTATCCCAGATTTCGGCTTTGTTCCCCACGCCCACGATGGTGACATCCTCACCGATACCGGCATGGCGTCTCAGGTTCGCCGGCAGGAGCACACGGCCCTGCTTGTCCGGTTCCACTTCGACAGCACCGCCAAAAAGGAAACGGGTGATGCTGCGGGCATCCTTATGGGGCAGATCCTGCTGATCCAGTTTCTCCGTCAGGCGGTTCCACGCATCCTGCGGATAAATGGTCAGGCAGCCGTCGAACCCCTTGGTGATGATGAAAGGAGTCCCCAGCGCTTCCCGCATGCGGGCAGGAATGAAAAGACGGCCCTTGCTGTCGAGAGTATGCTCAAATTCGCCCATCAGCATGGACCATCACCCGCCTTTCCGGAAAATTTACACCACTTCAAACCACTTTCTACCACTTTTCACCATTATAATGTTTATAGAGAGAAAAAGCAATCACACAAAAAGGATAAGTATGTGTCAACAAGTTCTCGGTCAAGACCTTTTCATCGAATAGTTATTCACCAATCAAATATGTTCACGGCTCGTTTGGGTAATCTGTTCCCACAGCA
>OMYF01000064.1 GCA_900315205.1 uncultured Acidaminococcus sp. | reverse complement strand
TGGCCCTTTGCCCGCGGGAAGGTGACCATGCCCGCTTTCGAGCATGTCATGTTCATTCCGCAGCGCCCGTATCTGCCGCTGGGTACACTGCGCGATTCTGTATTATATCCTGGAACGAAACATCTTACCGATGAGGCGCTCCGGGAACTGATGGAACAATGCCGGATCGGGTATCTTGCCGACCGGCTTGATCAGGAAGCTGACTGGTCCCATGTCTTTTCTGTGGGGGAACAGCAGCGCCTTGCTTTTGTGCGGGCCTTGATTTATGAGCCGACGTGGCTTTTCATGGACGAATCGACTTCGGCCCTTGACGAGGACACGGAGGCGGCGATGTTCCGGCTGCTTGCAGCACGGCTCAGGGCAACGACTCTTGTCAGTGTGGGTCACCGCAGCACACTGACTGCTTTCCATCAATGTACCCTTACCCTTGATAAAAAAACGAGGGAAGCGGTGCTTTGTGATAAATAGCCGCACTCATATCGGCAAAAGTTATTTCCAGAGGGGGAAGAAGAAATGAGCATTGAACTATTGAACAGCATCGACAGCTTTGTCTGGGGGCCGCCGCTCCTGGTACTGCTGGTAGGTACGGGCATCTTCCTGTCCTGCCGCGTCCATTTCCTGCAGGTCGTACATCTGCCGAAAGCACTGAAACTGATCTTTACGGCAGAAAACCAGGAAGAAGGGGACATCAACGCGTTCAAGGCGCTGTGCACGGCTCTGGCGGCTACGGTCGGCACGGGGAACATCGTCGGCGTAGCCACGGCGGTCAAAGCCGGCGGACCGGGAGCCATCTTCTGGATGTGGATCGCTGCGTTCTTCGGCATGGCCACCAAGTATTCCGAAGGCCTGCTGGCCCGTAAATTCCGTACTGTGGACGATAAAGGACAGATCGCCGGCGGACCGATGTACTATATCACACTGGGCATGGGCGAAAAATACAAGCCTCTTGCTTTCATATTTGCTTTCTTCGGTGTGCTCGTTGCCTATTTTGGCATCGGCACCTTTGCCCAGGTCAATTCCATCGTGGAAATCACGAAACTGAATGCCGGCATCCCCGTTACCGGGACGGCTGTGGTCCTGACCATCGCAGTGGCGGCCATCACCCTGGGAGGTTTGAAAAGTATCTCTGAAGCGGCCTCCCGCATCGTGCCGGCCATGGCCATCATCTATCTGCTTTCCACGGCCGGGATCCTGATCGTGTTTGCGGACAAGGTACCGGGCGCTGTGGCTGAGATCCTCCATGACGCCTTTACGACCACGGCCGCTCAGGGCGGTTTCCTCGGTGCCACGGTGATGTTTGCGATGCGCAACGGTGTTGCCCGCGGCGTATTCTCCAACGAATCCGGTCTGGGTTCTGCACCGATTGTGGCCGCTGCCTCCAAGGCGAAATTCCCGGCTGAACAGGGCCTGATCTCGATGACCGGTACGTTCATCGATACCATCATCATCTGCACGATGACCGGCCTGGTGGTCGTCATCAGCGGGCTCTGGAAGGGTGACCTGAACGGCGCCGCCCTGACGAACGCGGCATTTCTGCAGGCGTATCCGCAGATGGGCGGTTATCTCCTGATGGTCGGCCTTGTCCTCTTTGCCTTTACGACGATCCTTGGCTGGAACTATTACGGCGAACGCTGCATCCAGTTCCTGCTTGGCACGAAGGCCATCATCCCCTACCGGATCGGTTTCATCATCCTGGTCGGTATCGGTGCTTTCCTGAAACTGGAAGCCATCTGGATCCTGGCTGATATCGTGAACGGCCTGATGGCCATCCCGAACCTGATCGCACTCCTGGCACTGTCGGGTGTCGTCGTATCGGAAACGAAGATCTATTTTGAATATCTGAAGACCGGTAAGGAATGATTCCGGTCCCTGCAGAGGAGCTGTGAGAAAATGAGCAGTCATTTTTCCACAGCTCCTTTCCTGATACTTGCGGGCTGATGTCTTTGTGGCAGCCCGGCTGAAAAGATTAATCCCATGGCAAAGAAGGGAAATCGTCACTGCTTCCGGCATCCCGGCTGCAGAGCATTGCAGCTTCAAAGCACCACAGCTCCTTGTTGGCGGACCGGACGGAAAAAGGGGACGGCGGAGAAAGCGGGACGCCAGTGCAGCAGATTTTGCCCATGACTGGAATGAATAAATTGTCTTTGTTTTAGGAAAATAGTATAATTGAGACGGTATAGGCAGTAAGAAAGGAGATTCCAATCATGAAGCCTCAGGAAATTGCCAAAGATATCTATGATGTGGGAATCCGGGACTGGACCTGTTCCGATTTCCATGGTTTTTCGACGCCGCGCGGCGTGACGTATAATTCTTATTTGATCGTGGATGAAAAGGTCTGTCTGATCGATGGAGTGAAGGCACCTTTTGGTCCCAAGCAGCTCTACGATATCAGTGAGGTGCTTCCTCCTGAGAAAGTGGACTACATCGTTGTCAACCATGTCGAACCGGACCATTCCGGCAGCCTGCCGCTCCTGGCGAAGGCCTGCCCCAATGCGACCATGCTCATTACGCCGCAGGGCGCCAATGAACTGAAAGAGCATTACGGAGACATCTTCAAACTGCAGATCGTCAAGAAGGGCGATACCATCAAACTGGGCAAACGCAGCCTGACGTTTGTGCCCATCCCGATGCTGCACTGGCCCGATTCCATGGTCACGTACTGCCCGGAAGAACAGATCCTCTTTTCCAGCGACGCCTTCGGTCAGCATTACTGCTGCTCCAAACGTTTCGACGACGAGACGGAAGTGGAGAACATGTTCTATGAGGCCCAGCGGTATTTTGCCAATATCCTGATGCCTTACGCCAAACTGGTGCCGAATGCAGTCAAACTGGTGCGCAGTCTGCCCCTGCGCATGATCTGCTCCTGCCACGGCAGCATCTGGCGGAGCCATATCAATGATATCCTGGACAAGTATGAAGCCTGGGGTACGGGCAAGACCCTGGACCGGATCATTGTTGTGTATGATTCCATGTGGGGCGGCACGGCAGCCATGGCGGCGGCGATCATGGACGGCATCCAGGCGCAGGGGATGCGCGCCAAGCTGTACCGCTATGACAGCAGCCTGAAAGCCGTCATCGTCAGCGATATCCTGACGGCAAAGGGACTCCTCGTCGGGTCGCCGACCCAGAACGGTGTCATGATGCCGACCATGGGTGCTTTCATGATGTATCTGAAGGGCCTGAAGCCCATGGGCAAGAAAGCGGCTGCTTTCGGGACCTTTGGCTGGGCCGGCGGTGCTCAGAAGGAACTGGAAGCCGCGATCACGGCGAGCGGCATGGAACTGCTGCCCGGCTACAACTGCAAGTGGCGCCCGCTTCCGGCTGACATCAAGGCAGCTGAGAAATTCGGTTATGAATTTGCCCAGAAGGTAAGCGGAAAATAATCCTGTACGGGAACTGAACAGATGGAGCTGAGACCGGGAGATGATTTCAGCTCCATTTGTGGCTGTTGGAACTGCTGCTGGGACGGGGCTGTGCATCGGCTTCACTGCAAAGCCCTTCCCGCGCGTCAGTGCTTCCGCAGGAGGTGCACTCACGATATGGAAAATCAGCAAATCATCGTTGGCCGGAACGCTGTCAGAGAGGCCCTGAAGGCCGGGCGGACCCTGCAGAGGATCTACCTCCAGGAAAGCAGCCATGGAGGCAGTCTCGGTGACATCCTGGACCTTGCCGAAAAAAGGAAGGTGCCTGTGGAAACGGTGCCCCGGGAGAAACTGGACCGTCTTGCCGGAGGCCTCCGCCACCAGGGCGTGGCCGCTCAGGGTACGCCCGTGCCGCTGGCGGACCTGGATACTGTGCTGGGAAAAATCCGGGAGGAAGGGAAGACTCCGTTCCTGCTGCTTTTGGATGAGCTCCAGGATCCGCAGAATGTGGGAGCTCTGATCCGGACGGCCAACTCGGCCGGGGTGCAGGGTGTCCTGCTGCCGCAGCGGCGCAGCTGTCCGCTGAATGCTGTCGTTGCCAGGATCTCGGCAGGCGCGGTGGAACATATTCCCATCATTCCCATCGGCAATATTGTCCAGACCATGAAAAAACTGAAAAAGCAGGGCTTCTGGATCGTCGGGGCGGACATGGACGGCAAGGATCTTTATTTCGATGCGGACCTGAAGGGCCCGCTGGTCCTTGTCGTCGGCGCCGAGGGCAATGGCCTGGGCCGGCTTGTCAAAGAGCAGTGCGACTTCATCGTGCGGATCCCCATGCTGGGGCAGGTGTCGTCGCTCAATGCTTCCGTGGCGGGTGCCATCCTGATGTACGAGATCGTCCGGCAGCGGATTCTGGCAGACCGGAACCTGTAACAAAAGGACATTTCAGGAAACGGTGAAAGGAGGCCTGCCGTGGCGGAACAGAAAATGACGGAATCGTATGCGGCCATGAGCGACGAAGCCCTGATCTCCCGCATCCGTACGGACCACGATGCCAAGGCGCAGGACTTCCTGCTGGACAGGTACAAGGAGTTTGTCAAGATCAAAGCCAGCCGCTACTTCCTGATCGGGGCCGAAAGAGAGGATATGGTCCAGGAGGGGATGATCGGCCTTTTCAAGGCGATCCGCGATTTCAGGGAAGACCAGCAGACTTCTTTCAAGGTGTTTGCGGAACTGTGCGTGAACCGGCAGATCATCTCGGCCATCAAAGGGGCCAACCGGCAGAAGCACAGACCACTCAATTCCTACGTATCCCTTGACAAACCCGTCTATGACGACGGCAAGGAACGGACCCTGATGGATATGCTGGGCGGTTCCCGCAGCGTGGATCCGGAACACCTGGTCCTTGACCAGGAGGAATTCGCAGATATCGAGAAGAACGTCCTTTCCATGCTGAGCGCACTGGAGTGGAAAGTGCTGTGCCGGTACCTGGAAAGCAAGTCATATCAGGAAATTTCCCGGGAAATGGGGCGCAGCACCAAGTCCATCGACAACGCGCTGCAGAGGGTCAAACGGAAACTTGAAAAATATCTGGCCATGCGCAATCACGAGCTGGATCTGGAGACATTGAACAAAGGACTCCTGATCATGGCGGCAAAAGAACAGTTCCATCAGGATAAATAGAAGAACTCCCAAAAGTACTGTTCGATATGATACAATAACCACAAAAGACAAAAGAAAATCCATGGGCAGAAAAAGATTTTGAAGGAAAGCAGCTGCATGTCGGCGAATAAGAACCTTAGCATATGATCCTATGGTGGGCGTACTAAATACAAGGAGGGCGATAGCCATGAGTCAGATGGATGAATTCCTGAAACAAGTCGAAGAAGTACAGAAAAAAGACATGAAAGTCCTCGTAGTCACCGGTAAACCGGGAAGCGGCAAAAGCAAGATCCTGCGTGAGGCTTCCGAGACGCAGGGCTGGGACTATATCGATTCCCGCCTGCTCATTACGGAAGAATTCCTGAAGCTGCTGCCGAGTGAAAGAAAGGCGAAAGCTCCGGAAACGTTCCGTGAGGAACTGGCGACTCATCACGGCCCTGTCATCATGCTGGACCGGGTACAGACTTTCTTCATCCCTGTCTTCAACATAGACTCCAAGAGTGTCTTTGATGAGCTCGGCAGGACCTATACCATCGTCCTCGCGTGGCCCGGCTATCTGAAGGATGGTCTGCTCTGCTACGATAAGTTCGACGGCACGGAATCCATCCGTCTGTCCGCGGCAGACTATACAATCTGGAATATTGACTGAAAAAACGTAAGCAGGTGAGTGAAATGGAAGGAATCAAAGGAACCTTGGCTGTATTGACGGGAGGCGGTGACTGCCCGGGACTGAACGCGGTCATCCGTGCCGTAGTCAAGACAGCACTCCATAATGGATATCAGATTTATGGGATCTCCAACGGGTTCCATGGCTTGATCCAGGGGGATATGCGGCTGCTTTCCCTGCATGATGTGTCCGGAATCCTGCCGCGCGGCGGGACCGTCCTGGGAACGACCAACCGGGATAATCCGTTCCGTTATGCCAGCGGCGAAGATGAAAAGGGCAATGTCATCTACAAGGATATGCGCGGCGCAGTGGTGCAGAACCTGAAGGACCGCGGCGTGGAATGCCTTGTCATCATCGGCGGTGACGGCAGCCTGAAAATCGGTTATGATCTGAACCGTTTCTGCGGCGTCAATGTCGTGGGCGTCCCCAAGACGATCGATAATGACCTGCCCTGTACGGAACGGACTTTCGGTTTCGACACGGCTGTTGCAGCAGCGACGGATGCGCTGGACCGCCTCCATACGACGGCGGAGTCCCATCACCGTGTCATGGTCCTGGAAGTGATGGGCCGCTATGCCGGGTGGATCGCTCTGCATTCCGGTCTTGCCGGCGGGGCCGATGTCATCCTGATTCCTGAAATTCCCTACAATATCGATTCTGTGATTGCCAAGATCAGGGAACGGCAGCAGCAGGGCAAGAAATTCAGTATCATTACCGTTGCCGAAGGCGCCAAGCCCATCGGCGGCAAGGTTACGGTAGCCCGTATCGTCAAAGAGAGCTTTGAACAGATCCGTCTCGGCGGCATCGGGAACAAGCTGGCTGATCAGATCGAACAGCTGACGGGCATCGAATCCCGGTGCACTGTCCTCGGGTACCTGCAGCGCGGCGGTTCTCCGACGGCATATGACCGCGTCCTTTCCACCCGTTACGGTGTGGAGGCAGCAGAGGCCTGTATCCAGAAAGACTACAATATAATGGTGGCGCTCAGTGCCAACCGGATCATCCGGGTACCGATCGAAAAAGTGGCGGACCATGCCCATCAGGTACCGCTGGATTCTGACCTGATCAAGGCCGGCCGGGAACTGGGCATCTGTTTCGGAGACTGAGCCCGGGCAAGCTGCAACAGTATATGGCAAATCAAAAAGCTTCCGGTGCGTGGCAGTGCCGGGAGCTTTTCTTCTTTCCGGCAGGAACAAAGCGGCTTTGCGGCAGGTGTGTTTCCGCCGGAACGGGCGCAGCCCTGCCAGATATAAAGAAAGTAAAAACAAAATATAAAACAATCATCAAAAATCAGTCTGGATGCCTTTTTCTGACGGTTTGACGCTTTCTTTCGTCCGTTGAAAAGAGTATAATAAGCACGCTGTTTGAAAACAGAAAGCATCTGTTCAATAAATTTGCAATGACTTGCGGCACCGTCGGTCCGATCCGCCGGTACCCGGGAAACGGCCGGATGGTTCCGCGTTTTCCCGCTGCAGAAAAGGAGCTGACAACGTGCAATGACTGAAATCCTGTATGCCATCATTTTAGGGATCGTGGAAGGGCTGACTGAATTCCTCCCGGTCTCATCCACCGGCCATATGATCATCGTGGGCCATATGATCGGGTTCAGCGGCCACCTGGCCAAAATCTTTGAAATCGTCATCCAGCTGGGAGCCATCCTGTCCGTCCTGGTGATCTACCGCAGCCGGTTCCTGCGTTTCCTTACCCGGGACGGGTGGAATCCCCGGAAAGGACTGAGCGGGATCCATATCGCTGCCGGCTGCGTGCCGACGATGCTCTTCGCCCTGCTCGTCCATTCGTTCATCGAGAAATACCTTTTCTCGCCGTTTACGGTGGCTGTGGGACTCGTCCTGGGAGCCATCCTGATGATGGTGGCCGAGCACAGGATCAAAGGGCATGAAGCGGAACTTGTCCAGGATGTGGACCATATCAGCGTGCGCCAGGCCCTGTACATCGGATTTTATCAGTTCCTTTCTCTCTGGCCCGGTTTTTCCCGCAGCGGGTCGACCATCAGCGGAGCGCTCATGGTCGGCGTCAACCGCAAGGCCGGAGCTGATTTCACCTTTATCATGGCCCTGCCCATCATGACGGCGGCCTGCCTGTATGAACTGCTGAAGAACCTGGCACTGCTGAGCCTGGGGGACCTGACCATCCTGGCCGTGGGATTCATCGTTGCCTTCATCGTTGCGTATGTATCCGTCCTCTGGTTCATCGGATTCCTGAATAAATCCACCCTTTCCGCCTTTGCGGTCTACCGGATCCTGCTGGCCATATTCTCTCTCTGGTATTTCTACCTGTGAGGGACGGCGCGGCCTTTGGGACAAAGGTAAAAAAAAGCAAAAGATTTACTTGACATATTTTGTAACGTTTTGTATAATTCTCTGTGTTACGGATTCAGAGGCTGGCATAGCTCAATAGGTAGAGCAACTGACTTGTAATCAGTAGGTTGAGGGTTCAATTCCTTTTGCCAGCTCCAGTATTTTGTAACAGACAAATGTGGAGGGATTCCCGAGTGGTTAAAGGGAGCAGACTGTAAATCTGCCGCCTCTGGCTTCGAAGGATCGCGGGGTGGAGCAGTTGGTAGCTCGTCGGGCTCATAACCCGAAGGTCGTTGGTTCAAGTCCAGCCCCCGCAACCAGATGCTGATGTAGCTCAGTTGGTAGAGCGTATCCTTGGTAAGGATAAGGTCACCAGTCCGATTCTGGTCATCAGCTCCACCATGGCGGCATAGCTCAGTTGGCTAGAGCAGTCGGTTCATACCCGGCCTGTCCGCGGTTCAAATCCGTGTGCCGCCACCATCTCATAAATCCAGCCCCGTTTTTCGGGGCTCTTTTAAAATCTCATCCATAACTAGAAAGCGTTGGGAGGTAATCTAATGGCTAAAGAGAAATTTGAAAGAACGAAACCCCATGTGAACATTGGTACCATCGGTCACGTCGACCATGGCAAGACGACTCTGACCGCCGCCATCACCAAAGTTCTCTCCGAGACCCCGGGCTGCAAGGCCAAATTCGAAGCCTATGCAGATATCGATAAGGCTCCGGAAGAAAATTCGAAGCCTATGCAGATATCGATAAGGCTCCGGAAGAAAGAGAACGTGGTATCACCATCAATACCGCCCACGTTGAATATGAAACCCAGAAGAGACACTACGCTCACGTAGACTGCCCGGGCCACGCCGACTATGTCAAGAACATGATCACCGGCGCTGCTCAGATGGACGGTGCTATCCTGGTTGTTTCCGCAGCTGACGGCCCGATGCCTCAGACCCGTGAACACATCCTGCTGGCCCGTCAGGTTGGCGTGCCTGCCATCGTTGTGTTCCTGAACAAATCCGACCAGGTCGACGATCCTGAACTGATCGAACTGGTCGAGATGGAAGTCCGCGATCTGCTGACCCAGTATGACTATCCCGGCGATGAAGTGCCTATCATCGTGGGTTCTGCCCTGAAGGCTCTGGAAGGCGACGAGGAACAGAAGAAGAACATCCTGAAGCTGATGGAAGCTGTCGATGATTATATCCCGACTCCGGAACACGATCTGTCCAAGCCGTTCCTGATGCCTGTGGAAGACGTCTTCACGATCACCGGCCGCGGTACCGTGGCAACGGGCCGTGTGGAACGCGGTACCATCAAAGTTGGCGATACGGTTGAAATCGTAGGCCTGAAGGATGAGAAGAAGCAGTCCGTGGCAACGGGTCTGGAAATGTTCCGCAAGACCCTGGATGTGGCAGAAGCCGGCGACAACATCGGCTGCCTGCTGCGCGGCATTGAAAGAAACGAAGTGGAACGCGGCCAGGTGCTGAGCAAGCCGGGCAGCATCCATCCTCATACGAAATTCAAGGGTCAGGTCTATGTCCTGACGAAAGAAGAAGGCGGCCGTCATACTCCGTTCTTCAACGGCTACCGTCCTCAGTTCTATTTCAGAACGACCGACGTAACGGGTGTAGCTCACCTGCCGGAAGGGACTGAAAATTGAAAAAGGTCTGCGTTTCGCTATCCGCGAAGGCGGCCATACCGTTGGTGCCGGTGTCGTAACCGAAATCGACGAATAAAAGATTTGCCTGACAAGGCTGCAAAGTGGGACCGACACAAATCCGGGTCGGTCCCAATTTTTTGTTGACATCCTATTTTGGGTGTGATAGTCTATATAGGCGACTTTAGGGATTTTCTGGAAGTAAGTGAGGTGTATAAGTAATGGCAGCAAATAACAACCGTATTGGCATTACCCTGGCTTGCACGGAATGCAAACAGCGTAACTACCAGACGACCAAAAATAAAAAGAACGATTCCGATCGTATCGAAATCAGGAAGTACTGCAAATTCTGCAAGAAGCACACGTTGCATAAGGAAACAAAGTAAGGTGGAGGGACTATGGCATCAACTCAGATGACTCCTGATGTGAAGAGTTCCGGCGGTGTGTCGGGCTTCATGCGGGATGTAAAAAATGAAATGAAAAAGGTGACTTGGCCCAACAGACGCGAGCTTTTAGGTTATACGGCAACCGTCATTGTGGCTTCCCTGACTTCTGCCCTTTTGATCTGGGCCATTGATGCTATCTTCTCCGTACTGTTCCGTCTGGTGATGGGAGTGCAATGAACATGGAAGAAGGTCAAAGACACTGGTATGTGATCCATACCTATTCCGGGTATGAGAACAAAGTCAAGAAGAACCTCGAAAACAAGATCCATTCCTTGGGATTTGAAGACAAGATCTTCCAGGTTCTTGTTCCTATGCAGAACGAAGTGGACGCCAGGGACGATCAGCAGAAGATCGTAGCCCGCAAGGTTTTTCCGGGCTATGTCCTCATCGATATGATCGTGGATGAGCGGACCTGGTATGCTGTGCGCAATACGCCCGGTGTGACCGGATTCGTTGGAGGACTCGGGAATACAGGCAGCAACAGCATCAAGCCGACGCCCCTTTCTGACGACGAAGTGGCCCGTATCCTGAAGGCACAGCCCAAAGAGGAAGGTGCGGAGACAAAAGAAGAAGCACCAGTCCATGTGGAGTGCCCTGTCAGCCTGAATGATTCCGTCCGTATCAAAGCCCCCGGGTTTACGGATATGGTCGGGACTGTCTCGGAGATCAACGAGGAACAGCAGAAGGTCAAAGTCATGATCGAGATGTTTGGCCGCGTGACTCCGATTGAAGTGAATTTTACCCAAGTGGAAGCTATAGAATAAGTAAGGAGGTGTAATTGATATGCCAAAGAAAGTCGTGAAGATGGTAAAACTGCAGGTTCCTGCTGGTAAGGCAACTCCGGCACCTCCTGTAGGCCCGGCATTAGGTCAGGCTGGTATCAACATCATGGCCTTCGTCAAGGACTTTAACGCCCGCACGGAGAAACAGGCTGGTCTGATCATCCCTGTTGAAATCACTGTGTTCGAAGACCGTTCCTTTACTTTCATCACCAAGACTCCGCCCGCAGCAGTTCTGCTGAAGAAGGCAGCCGGTATCGAAAAAGCATCCGGTACGCCCAATAAGAACAAAGTTGCGACGATCAAACGTGACAAGGTCAGGGAAATCGCTGAAACCAAGATGAAGGACCTGAATGCAGCCTCTGTGGAAGCTGCTATGCGCATGGTCGAAGGCACTGCCCGCAGCATGGGTATTGTCGTGGAAGACTGAGTTTGACGTGGGAGGCTTAGGCCGTTACTACCACTGGGAGGATTGTCATGAAAAAAGCTGGTAAGAAGTATACCGATGCCGCAAAGCTGATCGAAGCCGGCAAAGTATATTCCCCGAAAGAAGCTGTGGATCTGGTCAAGAAGACTTCTGTGACCAAATTCGACAGCACTGTTGAATGTTCTGTCCGCCTGGGCGTGGATCCGAAGTACGCTGACCAGCAGGTCCGCGGTGCTCTGGTTCTTCCCAACGGCACCGGCAAATCCAAGAGAGTGCTCGTATTTGCCAGAGGCGCCAAGGCTCAGGAAGCTCAGGATGCAGGTGCCGATTTCGTCGGCGCTGAAGAAATGGCTGACAAGATCAGAGGCGGCTGGTTCGACTTTGATGTTGCAGTGGCTACGCCTGACATGATGAGTGTCGTAGGCCGTCTGGGTAAACTGCTCGGTCCTAAGGGACTGATGCCTAACCCGAAAGTCGGTACGGTTACCATGGATGTGACCCGTGCCGTGAAAGAAATCAAAGCTGGTAAGATCGAGTACCGTACCGATAAAGCCGGTAACGTGCAGACCTCCATCGGCAAGGTTTCTTTCGATGCTGATAAACTGCTGGAAAACTACATTACTCTGATCACCACTCTGATCAAGGTAAAGCCCTCCGGCGCAAAAGGCCAGTATATCAAGAGCATCACCCTGTCCACCACCATGGGACCTGGCGTGCCTGTCGATGTACTGAAGGCTGACAGCAACAAGTAATCAATTTGAAAATGACCATCGGACCGCAGACAGCGGGTGCGCAAGCCTAACGTGAATACACGCCTGCCCAGGTCGGAGTGTTTTATAAATACGACCTCCGGCGGCCTGCCGAGAGGTCTTTTCATTGATTCATATTTTGACGCAAGGAGGTGTATATTGATGCATGATATCAGACCTGAAAAGGCTGCAAAAGTCGCTGAACTGAAGGAACTCCTGGCCAATTCCCAGGCAGTTGTACTGGTGAACTACTGCGGACTGACCGTCAGTGAAGATACCGAATTAAGAAAGCAGATGCGTGAAGCCGGTGTCAAGTACATGGTTGCGAAGAACACTTTCACGCGCATTGCCGCCAAGGAAGCCGGCATTGAAGGCCTGGACGGCATGTTGGAAAACAACACGGCCCTGGCTTTCGCTGCAGAAGATCCTGTGGCTCCTGCCAAGATTGCATATGAATTCAGCAAGAAACATGAAAAGCTCGAGATCAAGGGCGGTCTTCTGAACGGTGCTGTCATCGGCACTGACGAAATCAAGGCTCTGGCTGATCTCCCGTCCCGGGAAGAACTGCTGGCCAAACTGGTTGGCAGCATGCAGGCTCCGATTTCCGGTTTCGTCAATGTGCTGCACGGCACGCTGCGTAACTTCGTGTACGTCCTGGATGCCATTCGCGATAAGAAGGAAAAAGAATCCGCTTAATCGCCTGTGTTACCGACAGGTTTGCTGAAAACCTGTACCCTATTTCCCTTAAAAATTCTATCTGGAAAAAATTCGGAGGTATTGAAAATGACTAAAGAAGAAATCATGGAAGCCATTGAGAATATGACTGTCCTGGAACTGGCTGACCTGGTAAAGGCTATGGAAGATAAGTTCGGCGTCAGCGCTGCTGCTCCTGTTGCTGTTGCTGCTGCTCCTGCTGCCGGCGCTGCTGCTGCTGAAAAGACCGAATTCAACGTTGTCCTGGCTGAAGTCGGTGCCAACAAGATCCAGGTCATCAAAGCTGTCCGCGAACTGACCGGTCTGGGCCTGAAGGAAGCTAAGGCTGCTGTTGATGCTGCTCCTAACACCCTGAAGGAAAACGTTGCCAAGGCTGATGCCGAAGCTATGAAAGCTAAGCTGGAAGAAGCTGGCGCTAAGGTTGAACTGAAATAATTTCAACTTTTTCAAAACCCCTTCTCACGATTTTGTGAGGAGGGGTTTTTGTTTTTCCAGAGAGAAAGTCAACGAAGAGGATAAAATCGATGTCAGCACAGGACAAGGGACCCTGGGAGCAGATATATGCCCACAGGGTCTCAATTTGTGTTACATAGCTTTTTTACACAGTGAGTAAATTGTGGTTATTATTTGAGGTCCGGTCTTGGCTGTTTCCATCATCTATTTTCAGAGCCAATACCTTTTTAGCCATATTTATGAAGAGCTGACAGCGTTTGGGCAGATAGGAATTTTTCTTGTATACTGCAGCGAGCGGCCATATCAGCGCCGGAAGATCAAGTGTCAGATAAGTTACTTTATTGGGACGCTGGCATATCTTGGCTCCCATTTCAGGGATGAAGGCGCAGCCGATTCCTGTGGATACCAGATTGATAGAGGTTGTCTGGTTTTCTGTAGTAAGGAGAATATGCGGCCTTATATTGTATTGAGTAAGTGCGTAATTCACAGCTTTTGTAATATGTTGTTCCGGCTTGGATAAAATTAATGGCATCTGATTCAAGATACTGATGGGGCCGTAAAGATAGCCATTATGGATTTCATTTTTCTTTAGTATTCTTCTGATTACTGGATGATTGGAAGGAACTGCCAGAAGTATTCTTTCCATGGTGATCGTATCATAGATAAATTCATCATAGATGTCATTTTGGACAACATTCATGATTGCAAAATCTATATCGTCATTTCTTAGAGCATCTGCAACCTTAAGCCCCCTTCCTTCAAATAAATCAATTTTTATATGAGGGTATTTCCTGGTAAAAACAGGCAGAATCTGGGGAAGTACGCATGCACCTCTCCATAACGTGATGCCGAGCCGGATGACTCCGGCAGTGCCCTGATTGATTTCCAACAGTTCCTTTTCAATGCTGTTCCGCAAATCCCGGACCTGCAGGATATACTCATAATATTGTTTCCCCGCATACGTCAGTTTAAGAGGCGATGTCGTGCGGTCAAACAATGTCGTGTGGAGTTTTTTTTCAAGACGGTGGATGTATTGGCTTAAGGAAGGCTGTGAAACAAACAGCTTCTGCGAGGCTTTCGTCAAATTTCCTTCATTTACGATTGTAATAAAGTAATCAATATTAATATCGTTCATTGCCAGTGTTAGCGTCGGGTTAAATTAACCATGTAGAGTCGGATTAAAACAGCCACTCGGAGTCGGGTTAAAATGACCAATTTTAGTCAGATTAAAAAGACCAAA
>OMYF01000029.1 GCA_900315205.1 uncultured Acidaminococcus sp. | reverse complement strand
GCCTTGCAGCCCGGGGTCTCGGAGAGAACTTTGGTGATGGCGGCGGTCAGGGTCGTCTTGCCGTGATCGACGTGGCCGATGGTACCAATGTTCACATGGGGTTTCGTTCTTTCAAATTTCTCTTTAGCCATTGTTATATCCTCCTAAAGTAAGGGGCTTATGCAGCCAAATCTTTATTCTCCCTTGTTCTTTGCGATGACAGCTTCAGCAATGTTCTTGGGAACTTCTTCGTAGTGGTCGACTTCCATAGAATAGTTACCGCGGCCCTGGGTCTTGGAACGCAGGTCCGTTGCATATCCGAACATTTCTGCCAGCGGGACGAACGCGCGGATGATCTGTGCGCCGCTTCTGGCTTCCATGCCTTCAATGCGGCCACGGCGGGAGTTCAGGTCGCCGATGACATCGCCCATATATTCTTCAGGGACGGTCACTTCGACTTTCATGTACGGTTCGAGCAGTACAGGGTCAGCCTTGGCGGCACCGTTCTTGAAGCCCATGGAACCGGCAATCTTGAATGCCATTTCAGAGGAGTCGACTTCGTGGTAGGAACCATCGAAGACCGTAACTCCGATGTCGACCATCGGATACCCGGCGACTACACCGTTCTCCATGGCTTCTTCGACACCAGCCTGGACAGGAGCGATGTATTCCTTGGGAATCGCACCGCCGACGATCTTGTTTTCAAACTTGAAGCCGGAGCCCGGTTCCAACGGAGTCAGTTCCAGCCAGCAGTGGCCATACTGACCTTTACCACCGGACTGACGGACGAATTTGCCTTCGCTCTTGACAGTCTTGCGGATGGTTTCACGGTATGCCACCTGCGGGTTGCCAACAGTGCAGTCCACGTGGAACTCTCTCTTCAGACGGTCGACGATGATGTCCAGATGGAGCTCGCCCATGCCGGAGATGATGGTCTGGGAAGATTCCGGATCCGTATGGACACGGAAGGTCGGGTCTTCTTCAGCAAGCTTGCCAAGGGCAATGCCCATCTTTTCCTGGTCGGCTTTGGTCTTCGGTTCGATGGCCACGGAAATGACCGGTTCCGGGAAGACCATGGATTCGAGGATGATCGGAGCTTTCTCATCGCACAGGGTATCACCGGTGCCGGTGTCCTTCAGACCAACGGCAGCAGCGATATCGCCGGCATAGACCTCTTCGATTTCCTTTCTGTGGTTGGAATGCATACGCAGGATACGGCCGATACGTTCTCTCTTGCCTTTGGAAGAGTTGTAGACGTAGGAGCCGGCGGTCAGCATACCGGAATAGACACGGAAGAATGCCAGACGGCCCACATACGGGTCCGTGGCGATCTTGAAGGCCAGAGCAGCGAACGGAGCATCGTCGCTGGAAGGTCTTTCTTCTTCTTCGCCCGTTTCAGGGTTCGTGCCTTTGATCGGCGGTACATCCGTCGGAGCCGGCATATAAGCGACGATTGCATCCAGGAGCGGCTGTACGCCTTTGTTCTTGTAAGAAGAACCGCAGGTCACAGGGAAGAGCTTGCACTGGCAGGTCATCTTGCGGATCGTGGCATTGATCTCATCTTCGGTCAGGTCCTCGCCCTCGAGGTACTTTTCCATCAGATCATCGTCGCCTTCCGCAACTGCTTCCAGCAGGTTCTGACGCCATTTCTGGGCTGATTCCATGTATTCATCAGGGATCGGTTCGAACTCTTCGTCCTTGCCCAGTTCATCGCCGTACACAATGGCCTGCATCTTGACCAGGTCGATCAGTCCGACGAAGGTGTCTTCGCTGCCGATGGGGATCTGGATGGGCACTGCATTGGCACCCAGGCGGTCCTTCATCATCTGCACTGCGTTGAAGAAATCGGCGCCCGTCGTATCCATCTTGTTGATGTAAGCGATACGCGGGACATTATATTCTTCTGCCTGACGCCATACGGTTTCGGACTGAGGTTCGACACCGCCCTTGGCGCTGAATACAGCCACGGAGCCATCCAGGACACGCAGGGAACGTTCCACTTCGACAGTGAAGTCGACGTGGCCCGGGGTGTCGATGATGTTAATGGAATAGCCTTTCCAATGGCAGGTCGTAGCGGCAGAAGTAATCGTAATACCACGTTCCTGTTCCTGCACCATCCAGTCCATCGTCGCGGCGCCGTCATGGACTTCGCCGATCTTATGGGTCTTGCCGGTATAGAACAGGATACGTTCCGTGGTCGTCGTCTTACCGGCATCGATATGAGCCATGATGCCGATATTTCTGATTTTATCTAAGGGAAACTCTCTGCCCACAGATTACTCCTCCTTGTTGATTGGGTCTAGCAAAGCAACTGCTTACCAGCGATAATGTGCAAACGCTCTGTTTGCTTCAGCCATCTTATGCGTATCTTCGCGCTTCTTGACGGCAGAGCCCGTGTTGTTGGCGGCATCCATCAGTTCGCCGGCAACGCGTTCGCACATGGTCTTTTCACTGCGCAGGCGGGAATAGTTGACCAGCCAGCGGATTCCCAGGGTGGTCTTGCGTTCTGCTCTGACTTCCACAGGGACCTGATAGTTGGCACCGCCGACGCGGCGGGCTTTGACTTCCAGGACGGGCATGACGTTTTTCATGGCAGCATCGAACACTTCCATGGGATCCTTGCCGGTCTTGGAATGGATCAGATCGAATGCATCATATACGATCCGTTCGGCAACGCCCTTCTTGCCGTCCAGCATGATTTTATTGATAAATCTCGTTAACAGTTTGGAACCATATACTGGATCCGGTAATACGTCTCTTTTTGTTACAGGACCTTTTCTCGGCATCTGTAAATTCCTCCTTCGTTAGTTCATCATTCAATGCGGCCAGCAATTATTTCTTGGCTGCTTTCGGACGCTTTGCGCCATACTTGGAACGGCCTTGGTTGCGGTCTGCAACACCAGCGGTATCCAGTGCGCCGCGAATGATGTGATAACGAACACCAGGAAGGTCCTTGACTCTTCCGCCTCTGATCAGGACAACGCTGTGTTCCTGCAGGTTATGGCCAATACCGGGGATGTAAGCGGTAACTTCAATGCCATTGGTCAGACGGACACGAGCGACCTTCCGCAGTGCGGAGTTAGGTTTCTTCGGGGTGGTGGTGTACACCCTCGTGCAGACACCGCGCTTTTGCGGTGAATTCTTTAATGCTGGCGCCGTTGATTTTTGAGTAATAACTTGTCTACCTTTACGAACCAATTGGTTGATTGTAGGCATTTCGGCACCTCCTTTCTCGAGAATAAGATTTAATGATATGCAAACCCTTCTGACGAAGGATTTTACCGGGATGAAAGCACAGCGGCAACTGCAGCCCCCACATGGATCCCGCAGGCCTTGCCAAGTTCCTGCATCGTTGCGACTGTTTCCACGGGGATCCCGCGGGCTTCGCACAGCGACCGGATCGGAGCCGTGACATGTTCATCAGCGTCCCCTGCCAGCAGTACGCCGGCCACCTGGCTGCGCATGATTGCCTTCTGCGTCTGTTTGATGCCTGCTACTGCAGGCGCACCGTTTTTCAGCTGCCCTACCAGCATTCCGCACCTCCGCGAAGACATAGTTGCCCCTTGTGACACTCGAGTATTGTAGCATTCCAACAGCGGTGTGTCAAGAAATTTATGGGCCTTTTCAGCCTTATTCCATGCGCTTCTTTCTTTACACAGTCCCGTGTGTATCATCAAGTTTTTCCAGGCCTTCTGAAATGCTTCGGAACGGGCATTTTTCTTTATATTTTTATCGCTTTTGCCCTTTTGTCAAAAAAGATCTGTTACTTTTCGTTTTTCATTTTATTCATTAATTTTACGGAATCGATTCAAAACTTTCATCGATTTTTTATAAAAAAAAGAAATCCCCTCCGCAGAAGGGATTTTCTTTGAAGCTGCAGACCGTTATTTGAGTGTGTTGGCAATGAGCGCAATGAATACCAGATCATCTTTGCCGGTGTTCTTCAGGCCATGGGTCCCGCCGTCGGCGCAGAATGCCACCATCCCCGCTTTGACAGGGATCTTTTCTGTCTCATCCGTATATTCCCCGGATCCCTGCAGGAGATAATAGGTCTCGTTGTTCCCGACATGCTGATGGACGGGCACTGCATCCCCGGGCTTTAACGTGATTCTGGCAAAGAGCTTGTTGGCTCCGCCGAAAGCGGCCGGATCCATGATGATTTCCTTGTTGATGTCCCCCGTCGCCGGGTTCTTCGTCACTTCTTTTTTAAGCGTCGTAAATACTGCCATGCTAAGACCTCCTAAAACATATGATACAGAAATATTCCTGTTCCCATATTCATTGCTGCGGGCCCCGGCCTGCACCGCTGCCATCCGGCCGCTGCCCCGGCTGCGCAGAGGCCCGGCTGCCGGCCTGTCCGGATTGGCCCGGTGCGCCGGGCTGCGGAGCGCCCTGGGGCGCGCCGCAGGCATTCCTGCCCGGACGGGTGGTGCCCCGCTTCAGCATTTCCTTTACAAGGGTCCCGTCATCCGTCTTGAACTCGCGGGCTTCC
Source organism: uncultured Acidaminococcus sp. (assembly GCA_900315205.1). Lineage (GTDB taxonomy): Bacteria > Bacillota > Negativicutes > Acidaminococcales > Acidaminococcaceae > Acidaminococcus. The sequence goes on along the minus strand of OMYF01000029.1, from coordinate 20,903 downwards.
TGAAGATGTTCCGGATCGTAGAAGGGAGCCTGATGGAAGCCCAGGGAAGAAGCATAGAGGGACTCCGGGAGCGCCACAATGGCCCCGTTGTACAGGGCCACGGCCTGGTTGTAATTGTAACGGCACTGCGCGAGCTGATCCTGGATGCGGCTGACTTCTGCCATCAGCTGCTGGTACGTGCCATTGGCACGGATATCCGGGTACGTCTGCACCAGGTTCTGGATATGCGCCATGGCATTTGCGGTTTCCCGTGCCATTTCCACAAGATTGTCCGACGTCTTGATAAAGAGCATCTTTTCATGGGTGGCATATCCCTGCAGCAGTTCCTGCAGTTTGTTGACGCTTTCCGTATATTTCACCAGCGTCGCCACGATGTTGGACTGCCACATCCGCACAGCCTGTGCCAGACGCTGCAGCTTGTTGTACGATTTCACGAAAAAAACAAGTGCTGCAAGCAAGATTACAATCAGAAGACTCATTCTTCATCCTCCTCAAAAGACGGCGGGCCATCTCTTTCGTTTATTATGCCCCCATTATAGCATACCTGCGTGCGAAAATGACGGGAACGCGCGGCAAAGTTCCGGACAGCGGCAAAATGCGGACAGACCGGATGCGGTACTCTCAAGCTGCCGCAGTCCTGCAGAGCCCGCTCACCCGTCATCTCTCCGCGGTTATATAATAGTGCTTTCCGTCGCTCGTGATCGTGATGCTTCCCTGCTCCCAGGTATTGAACGCTCTGATGCCGAGCGCCCTGAGCCTTTTGAGCAGTCCCTTATTGGGATATCTGGAGTCACCGGGCTTGTTTCCGCAGGAGATGACGACGGCTTCAGGCGAGACGGCACGGATCCATTCCTCCCCATTGGAAGACTTGTTGCTGTGGTGCCCTGCTTTCAGGACATTGGCGTGCAGAGTGGAAACCGGATACCGTTCCAGGATCGCCTTTTCAGTTTCCTTGTAAGCATCGCCGGTAAACATCATACGGAAGCCTTTATAGGAAAAAAGCATTACGAGGCTGTTCGGATTGATATCGGCATCTCCCTCCACATGCAGCAGTTCCGCTTCCGGCCACAGCACTTTGCATACCGCCCCTGCGTTCAATGCGACATCCGCAGGAGCCGTCAGGGTTTCAACAGGGATTTCTTTTGCCGCAAGCAGCTTCCTGACTTTTTTCCAGAGCCGGGAGCCGTCATTCCGGACATCTGTGCAGTACACCTTATCCACGGGCATCCGGTCCAGGACTGCCGCCATCCCTCCGATATGGTCACGATGCGGATGGGTCAGGAAGATGCCGTGGATCCGTTCCACGCCCAGGGCCCGCAGCTTTTCGACAAGGTCATTCCCGTTTTCATAAAGTCCCGTATCCACCAGATAATCCCTGTCGCCGACCTGCAGCAAAATTGCATCGGCCTTCCCTGCCTCAAAGAGAATGATTTTAAGTTCCGGCTGATCCGGCTGTCCCCAGACCGCGCTTTGGCCGGCAGCCGGGAAAACGGAAGAATCACCGGGAAGGATCTGTTTCCGTCCGCAGCCGATGAGCATCGCCGCACCCAGCAGCACGGCTGCCAGGACAAAAAGCTTTGCAAAAAGATGTTTCATGAAGACCCGGCTCCTCTGACAGAAAGGCTGCACTGCCGAAAAACGGTGAACTAAAAAACGATGATGCCGGCAGTGCACCGCCCAATGGGATCCCGCAGGGACCCGGCACAGCTCCATCCATCATCGTTTTCCTGATTTTATGATCCGCAGCATACGCTCACAGTCTCCGCGTATGGATGCCGTGGGCAGCAGCCCTGCTGACAAGCTGCCTGCTGGTCTTGAACACTTTGGCAAGTCCCGAGACAAGCAGGATCCCCATGGCGATTGCTGTCGCATCGAGCGCCGCTGCGACAAAAGTATGCATGCCCATACTGTATCCGTTCAGCATGGTATAGTTCATGGCCCGGTAAAGGGGCAGTCCCGGCACAAGGGGGATCACGCCGGGAATCGAGAAAACCGGCACGGGCTGGCGGTAGCGGCGGGCAAAGAACTCGCTGCAGACAGAAAGCGCCACGGTTCCGGCAAAATTGCTCAGCATAGAACTGACCCCGAATCCACTGAGCAGTACGATATAGACAGCAAAGCCCACGGTACCGACGAAACCTGCCTGCCACAGACATTTCCGGGGGCAGTTGAAGATCTTCCCGAAAGCCACGGTCCCGAAGAAGGAACAGACCGTTTTGGCAATGATTTCGAAGAGAACAGAAAATGACATGACACGCCCTCACAAATACATGACGCCCAGGAACGCGGCAATGCCGATGGCAATGCCGCCGACCAGGAAAATGGCCTCTCCGGCCCGGCTCGTACCGCTGATAAGGTCCCCGGCCATAAAGTCACGGATCCCATTCGTAAAGGCCATGCCCGGCAGATAGGGCATAATGGCACCGCCGATGGCGAACTCCATGATGGTCTGCGGCACGAACAGGCGGAATCCGTATGTCACAAAACAGATGATCACTCCGGCCATGGTCGTTTCCCAGAAACTGCTCGGATGGAAGGGCCGTACGAGACGGATGAAAGCCATGGAAAGGAAGGAGCCCAGAAAGGCCGCAACGAATTCCCAGGGACCGCCGCCGATCACTCCGGCAAAAAAACCGCCGGCCAGACCCGACCAGATCACACTGTAAAGAAAACTCTGGGGCGGCCGGTGGCTCATCCGGTCGAGCATCTCCATCGTTTCGGAAAAAGTATACTGCCACTGGGACAAATGGTACGAAATATTATTGACTTCACTGATCAGGGTCAGATCCGTACCGCGCTGGGTCACCCGGGCGACCAGGCTGACCGCATCGACGGATTCGTCCCCGATCATGATCCACGAAGGAGTGCTGATGGCAGCGATGTCAGTGATCCCGCCCTGGGCGCAGATACGCGCCATCGTATCCTCGACGCGGTATGTCTCAGCCCCGCTTGTAAGGAGGAGTTTGCCGCAGGACAGTGCGATCTTCAGCACTTCTTCCTTGCTCATATCCTTGATTGTGGTATCCATGCTGTGTTCCCTCGTTTCTGCCAGAAGCGTTCAGACGTCGTCCGGATGAGAAAAAATACGGTCCACGGCTTCCCGGAAACGGGCAGCCCCGCCCATGGAGGGGTGGGGCACGGCCTGACAGGGCACACCATACCGCTGCAGTGTCCCTTCACTCTTGCGGCCGATGGCGATGACCCGGATCCCGGGAAAGAGGGCAAGGAGCATGCGGGCATAGACGATTCCCTCGTCCAGTTCCGCCGGCACGGGAGTCCGGTTTGTCAGGAGCTGATTCCCTTTATAGGGATGGAAGGGGAAGATGTTCCAGAGGATCGTCTGGAAGGGGGCTAGCCCCTGTGCAGCCAGTTCTCCCCACATCACCGTCGCCGTCGGTTCGTTGAAGCCCTTTTCCCGCTGCATCCGGTTCAGCAGACGGCAGCCGGGATTGCTCGTGCGGCGGTAATCCCAGCCCTCGCCGAGGACGGACTCGGGCCGTACAGCGGGATGGAATCCCAAGAGGATCCGTTCGCTCGTCATGGCCATGCCGGAAAAATGGCCTCCCTGATACCCCAGTCCCTCGGCAATGAAAAGATACCGGGCCCCCTTCCGCAGGGACAGATAGCGTTTCAGGTTCGCTGCCCGGATGACCGGAGCTTCCGGACCGATGTCGCAGACCGGATCATAATCCGCCCACGGGTTGAAAGTCCCTTCCCTGTGATACTGCTGCAGAGCCTTCAGCAGTGTGTCGATTTCCATGGTCATCCGATTGCCTCCATGAGTGCTTCCCATTTTTCCATGAGTCCGTCGAGGACTTTCTGCTGGGACTCGTATTCCCTGGCAAGGGCCAGGCTCTTTTCCGGGTCAGCCTGGTTTTCCGGATCGGCGATCTGCCCGCTCAGCACTTTCTGCAGGGCTTCGTATTCGCGGATCCGGAGCTCCACATCGGGAAGGAGCTTCTCTGCTTCAGCCGGCGTATACTGCCGCCCGGCCGCAGCCCGCTTTTCTGCCGTGCGGACAGGCTGCTTTCCGGCAGGTCCTGCCGGTGCCGCCGGTGCTGCCTCCGCCGCTTTTTTCCGCACCGCCTGAGCGGGCTTTGCGGCAGGGCTTCCGGCTGCAGCGGCCTGGCGTTTGCTGCGCTCCTCCAGGTAAAAATCATAATTTCCCGCGTAATCAGCAAGTGTCCCGTCCTCCACGGCCCAGATCCGCCCGGCCACCTCATTGACCAGGTAGCGGTCATGCGTCACCAGAAGGACCGTCCCGTCAAAGCTTTCCAGAGCAGCCTCGACCGCTTCCTTGGCAGCGATATCGAGATGGTTCGTCGGCTCATCCAGGAGCAGGCAGTTGGCGCCGTCCAGCACAAGCTTCAGCAGGACCAGCCGCGCTTTCTGCCCTCCCGAAAGAGAGCCAATGGTCTTGAACACGTCTTCCCCGTGGAACATCATGCTGCCCAGCAGGCGCCGCGTCTCTTCATCGGTCAGCCCGTATTCTGTCAGGAAGTCCTCCATGATGGTCTTTCCCGGATCGAGCCGTTCGTAGCTCTGGGAAAAATAGCCGATCCTGACACGGTTGCCGACTTTGCATTCCCCGCCAAGCGGCGGGATCTCCGCCAGGATGGTCTTCAGCAGCGTCGATTTCCCGCTGCCGTTGGGACCGATGATGGCACATTTTTCCCCGCGGCGCAGGACCAGGTTCACATCTTTGAGAAGGATCCGTCCCGGGTAGCCTGCATCGAGATGTTCCATGATGATGACCTTGTCCGCCGACTCCGCCGCATGGGGCAGCCGCAGTTCGAAGGTCTCCTCCCGGACGGGCGCGTCGATGCGCTCGAGCCGGTCCAGCTGGGACTGCCGGCCCCGGGCCATCTTGCTTTTGATGCCCGCCTTGAAACGGCGGATATAGGCTTCGGTCCGGCGGATATAATCCTGCTGGGCCTCATAGGCCCGTTCCTGGGAAAGGACCTGGAGATCCTTCTGTTCCAGATAGCGGGTATAATTTCCCTTGAACCGGTGCAAAGTCCCGCCTTCCATCTCGAGGATGCTGTCCACGACGGCATCGAGGAAAGCCCGGTCATGGGAAATCACGAGGACGCCGCCGCGGAACTGCCGGAGATATTTTTCGAGCCATTCCGACATAACGATATCCAGATGGTTCGTCGGTTCATCGAGAACAAGCAGGTCCGGTGAATTGACAAGGGCGGAAGCCAGCATCAGACGCGTTTTCTGCCCGCCGGACAGCTTGTCCGCCCGCCAGTCCCAGGTCGTCTCAGGATAGCCCAGGCCGATCAGGACCTTCTTGATATTGGCTTCGTAATGATAGCCGTCCAGATGGGCATAGCGGGCCTCCACACGGCTGTAACGGTCGAGGACGGCCTGCAGGTCACCGCCTTCCGCAGTGGCCCCGGCCGCTTCCAGTTCCTGCATTTCCCGGCGCAGGGCCAGGATGTCCGGACAGGAACGCTGCATGAATTCGCGGATCGTTTCTGCCCGGAAATCTTCAAATCCCTGCTGCACATAGCCGACCCGCAGTTCTCCCGCGAACTGGATGGTGCCCTTATCTGCAAAGGACGGGTCCATAAGGCAGCGCAGGAGCGTCGTCTTGCCGCTGCCGTTGACACCGACGAGCCCCACTTTTTCGCCCTGGCGGATCGTAAAGCTTACATGGCTGAACACATCGTGGCTGCCAAAGCTCTTGGCCAGGCCATCCACGGTAACAAGGATATCCATCATTCATCATACCCATGAGGATGCCCGCTGTGCCAGCGCCAGGCTGACGACACGATTTCCTCGATGGTGCTGTGCCTGGGCTGCCAGTGGAGTTCCTTCATGATCCTGGCGGACGAGGCGATCAGGCGGGCCGGGTCGCCGGCGCGGCGCTTTTCTTCCTTGACGGTAAAGCTGCGCCCCGTGACCTTCCTGACGGCAGCGATGATCTCCCGTACGGAAAATCCGTTTTCCGTCCCCAGATTGTAAACGCGGCTGTCCCCTCCGTTCGCCAGGTGGTCCAGAGCGAGCAGGTGGGCCGAGGCCAGATCTTTGACATGGATGTAGTCGCGCAGGCAGGTGCCGTCAGGCGTGGGATAGTCAGTGCCGAAGATGGAGATGGCTTCCCTCTGTCCCAGGGCAGCCTGGATGGTCAGGGGGATCAGATGCGTCTCCGGGCGATGGTCCTCTCCGATATTCCCCAGCAGGGACGCACCGGCTGCGTTGAAATAGCGCAGGGCCACATAGCGCAGGCCATAAGCTCTGCTGTAATCCGAAAGCATCCGCTCGATCATGAGTTTGGTGCGGCCGTAGACATTCGTCGGCTGCAGGGGGAAATCTTCCGTGATGGGTACCTGCGATGGTTCCCCGTACACAGCTGCCGTGGACGAAAAGACCATGTTTTCCACACCGCACTCCCGCATGGCATCGATGAGACCGAGGGTCCCGCCGACATTGTTGTAATAATATTTGCCGGGATCGACCATGGATTCTCCCACCTGGGAGCTTGCGGCAAAATGGAGGACCGCATCAATCTCGTACTCTCCCAGGACATGCTTCAGGAAGGAAAAATCATGGATATCCCCTTCGATCAGCTGCACCGAATCGGGTACGGAACCGGCATGGCCCGTGCTGAAATTATCATAGACGATGGGTGTGTACCCACTTTGAACAAGTGACTCCACCACATGGGATCCAATATAACCGGCACCGCCGGTTACCAGTACATTCATTCCGAAATTCCTCCTCAGGCTTTCTCTCCGCCGATCAGTTCCAGCAGTTCCGCAGTCTTTTGTTCCATCAGTTCTTTATCCCCGCGGGTCTCCACGTTGAGGCGGACCACGGGTTCCGTGTTGGATTTGCGGATATTGAAGCGCCATTCATCATAGACGACGCTGAGCCCGTCCAGACGGTCCTGGAGACCGGAGGAGAAATGTTTGGCCAGTTTCTCGATGACGGCGTCCGCATCCTTGACTTTCCGGTTGATCTCGCCGCTGCAGGGATATTCCCGGATGCGTTCATCCACCATCTGGGAAAGCGTCAGGCCCGACGTGGACAGGAGGGAGATCATCAAAAGCCAGGGGATCATCCCGCTGTCACAGTAGGAAAAATCGGCAAAATAATGATGCGCGCTCATTTCGCCGCCGTAGACGACGCCGTCCTTCCGCATCCGTTCCTTGATGAAGGCATGGCCGCTCTTGCAGCGGACCGGCTGGCCGCCGTTGCGCGCGATGATGTCTTCCGTGTTCCAGACGAGACGCGGATCATAGAGGATCTTGCAGCCTGGATGGCGTTTCAGGAAATACTGGGCAAAAAGACCCACCAGATAATAGCCCTCGATGAAGCGGCCGTTTTCATCGAAGAAGAAGCAGCGGTCAAAATCCCCGTCCCAGGCAATGCCCAGGTCAGCCTTTTGGGCCTTTACGGCTTCGGACGTGACAGCCCGGTTCTCCGGCAGCAGCGGATTGGGTACGCCGTTCGGGAAATGGCCGTCCGGCTCCGCATTGATGAAGCTGAACTGACAGGGCAGATGGGCAGCCAGTGCCTTGACGACAGGGCCGGCGCCGCCATTGCCGGGATTGGCCACGATCTTCAGCGGTTTGATGGCTGCCGGATCGATATAGCCCAGAAGATGGGAGATGTAGTCCGGCATGATATCCACCTGTCTGCAGGTACCCGGAACTGCTGCTTTGGGATATTTCTTTGCAAAATCAGGATCGGAAACCATGGCAGCCAGCTCCCTGAGGCCCGTATCGGCAGAGATGGGCCGTGCCCCGGCACGGACGAGCTTCATGCCGTTGTAATCCGCCGGATTGTGGCTGGCCGTAATCATCATGCCGCCGTCAGCCTTCAGATGAGCCGTGGCAAAATAGATCATTTCCGTACCGCACTGGCCCAGATCGGACACGTCGGCACCGCCGTCGCAGAAACCGCGGATCGCCGCCTGTGTCAGTTCAGGTCCGCTCAGGCGGATATCATGGCCCACGACGATATGCCGGGCCTGCAGGAACGTCACAAGGGCGCGGGCCAGCGCATAGGCCAGCTCGGGGTTGACTTCCGACGGCACGACACCACGGATATCGTACGCCTTGAAACCTTTTGTGCTAATCATATGGATCTCCTCCTTATCCCTGGAACGGCAGCGCTTCCTGCGGCATCAGGTCCTGGGCCTTGGCATAGACTTCCCTCAGGCCGGCCGTATTGATCACCGCCATGCTGCCGTTTTTAATGACAATATCCCGCCGTGTCAGTTCACGCAGGACAAATCCGATGGCTACCATACAGTTCAGGCGGTCTTTTTCTTCCAGTGTGAATGTCTCGTAATCCTGCTTCGTCTCAAGCAGCTTTTCCAGGAACTCGATCTGTTCAAGCTGCTGTGCCCGCAGGGGTTTGAGGTACCCCAGGACATGGCTGACCACATTCTGCAGCCGTTCGGCCCGGCCCTCGGCATCTGCCAGGAGCAGGGACTGGCGGTCCGTCTTCTGTTTGTACCGGGCTGCGGCGGAGCGGCTGATCTTCTTGCCGTGTTTTCCCTTGAAGTATCCTTCGGGAAGGACTTCCGGGAAATTCATCACCGCCGTCAGGACCTGTTCTTCATCGATGGGACCGACTTCCGTCGTAAAAAGGGGCTGCTCCATGATCTGCTCCATGATGAGCCGCGATTCTCCTTCTTCCATGGCAGTCTGACTGTAGTCGCTGGCCGCGCCGCCCTGCAGTGCCAGGATGGTCAACAGTCCCGTCCCTTCCTGATCCAGGTGTTCGCTGTAGATCCGCTTCACGACTTCGACGACTTTCCGCAGCTTGCGCAGATCCTGGGGCAGCATGTGCAGGTTCTTATGGCTTTTATAAGTGAAATGACCGGGCAGGTTCTCCACCTTGTCCAGCACGTTGAAAGCACGTTCATACCCCATCCAGGTCGTCAGCTTGGCCCGGCCGAGCTCCTCCACGAGGGACAGGAGTTTCTGCATCCGTTTGTAATACTTGAAACGTTCTTCATTGTATCGGTCCGTAGCCCCTTTTACAACAGCTTCAGGACTGTTGAGGTTCAGATACAATTTCAATCCGGCAGCTCCGACACCGGCAGCTGCCCACACGACCAGTGGGATCGGCATGGTATTTCCTCCTTGCAGGGGCTTTCTCCGCCCCGCCTTCCATCTTACTCAGATTATAATCCATGGACAGAAGTTCCGTCAAAAAACGGGATGCCCGGTCAGTGCCGGCTGCGGGCCCCCGCATACGAAAACCACCCCGACGGTCAACGGGCCGCAGGGGTGGTCTGGTCAGCTCTCACAAAACACCTTCCAGCTTCATGCTTTTGGAAGTCAGTTCGTCAGCAACCTGATCGGTTATTTCCTTGATCAGCGCATTGACATCCTTTTTGCTGCTTCTGCGCGAATCCACCATCTGATAGATGGCTTCGCCATTCTTTGTCACGAAGAATGTCAGCGACACGAGGGATTCCACAGGCTCCCGCTTGTCCTTTGCAGCTCTGGCTGCTTCTTCCCCCGTCAGCGGCGCGGTCGCCGCATAGTTCACGATGACCTGCATGGTCACGGTGCGGCGGAGATACTTGTCAGGGAGCATGACCGGATTGTTATAGACGTCCACGCTCTCCCCGCGGAAAGATTTCTTCAGGTTCAGATAGGTCAGGCGGACCGCGTCATCCTCGCGGGTCAGGCCCGGGTTGGCCGTAAAGAAATCACTGTCTTTCTTTACGAGACTTTTCAGATAGACCACTTTTGTCTTGTTGAACGCATAGCCCTTCACCTTCTGGCCCTGCCGCTCCGCGCCCGCCGTGAACGGCATGGCAAAGAGGCAGACAAAAAGGGTGAGTACAGCCAGTATCTTCTTCATGGGGATCCTCCTTGGGAATTTTCATCTGTAGTCTTTTTATTTTACAACGGATGGGAAATTCTTTCAATGCAATTCGGCTGTCAGCGGTCCCTCTCCGGCGCAAAAAAAGCCCCGTCCGCGGGCAGGGCAGCCTGCGGACAGGGAAATGTGCGGTTTTTCAAGACCTGCCGGAGCAGGGTTACTTTGCTTCCTTCTTCACGACATCGACTTTGCCGTCCTTCAGGATGATCTCCAGCGTGTCGCCGCTCTGGATATCGCCCTGGACGATCTTCTGGCTGACCACGGTCTCGACGGTGTGGACAATGAGCCGTTTCAGCGGACGGGCGCCGAAGGCCGGGTCGAATCCGGTCCGGGCCAGGTAGTCCACAGCTTCATCGCTGGCCGTAAGGGTCAGTTCCATCTGGTTCTGGAGCCTGTCGCCGAGCTGCTTCAGGATGAGCTTTACGATGCTCCGGATCTGAGCTTCGCCCAGCGGCTTGAAGACGACGATATCATCGACACGGTTCAGGAATTCCGGACGGAAGGACGAATTGATCAGCAGGCGGCGGACTTCCTCCTGGCTGAGCTGCCCGTTGTGCTCCATGATCTCACGGGACCCCAGGTTGCTCGTCATGATGATCAGGGTATTCTTGAAGTCCACGCTGCGGCCCTGGCCATCGGTCAGGCGGCCGTCATCGAGGACCTGCAGCAGGACATTGAAGATATCCGGATGGGCCTTTTCGATTTCATCGAAGAGGATGACCGAATACGGATGGCGGCGGACGGCTTCCGTGAGCTGGCCGCCCTCTTCATACCCGACGTATCCGGGAGGCGCACCGATCAGGCGGGCTACGGTATGTTTCTCCATATACTCGCTCATATCGATACGGATGATGCTCTTTTCACTGTTGAAGAGCACTTCTGCCAGTGCCTTGGCAAGTTCCGTCTTGCCGACACCCGTGGGTCCGAGGAAGATGAAGGAGCCGATTGGCTTGTTCGGATCCTTGATGCCCGCACGGGCACGGACGACGGCTTCGGACACGGCTTTGACCGCCTCATCCTGGCCAATGACACGTCTGTGGAGGATCTCATCCAGATGAGCCAGTTTCTTCTTCTCGCCTTCCATCAGGCGGTTCACGGGGATACCCGTCCAGGTACTGACGACCTTGGCGATATCGTCCTCATCGACTTCCTCCTTGAGCAGGCGGTTCTCGGAATGTTCCTCATTCTCCAGTCTGGACAGTTCCTTCTGCAGGGCCGGCAGGCGGCCATACTTGAGTTCAGCCAGCTTGTTCAGGTCATAGTCATGCTCGGCCTGCTCCATCTCCTTCTTGACCTGGTCGATTTCCTTCTTGACCTGGCGCACTTTGGCGATGCCCGCCTTTTCTTTCTCCCAGCGGGCCATCAGTGCGTCGTTCTCGCTCTTCATCTTGGCCAGTTCTTCTTTGATCTTCTCCAGCCTGTCAGCGGACTGCTTGTCCTCTTCCTTGGACAGTGCCTGTTCCTCGATCTGCAGCTGCAGCATCCGGCGGCGGCTTTCATCCAGTTCCGTGGGCATGGAGTCGATTTCCGTCCGGAGCCGGGCAGCGGCTTCATCGACGAGGTCGATGGCCTTGTCCGGCAGGAAACGTTCGCTGATATACCGGTTGGACAGCGTTGCGGCAGCGACAAGGGCCGAATCCTTGATGCGGACGCCATGATGCACTTCATACCGTTCCTTCAGGCCTCTCAGGATCGAGATCGTGTCCTCCACACTCGGTTCCTTGACGAGAACGGGCTGGAAGCGGCGCTCCAGGGCACTGTCTTTTTCGATATATTTGCGGTACTCGTTGATGGTCGTCGCACCGATGCAGCGCAGTTCCCCGCGGGCCAGCATCGGCTTCAGGATGTTGCCGGCATCCATGGAGCCTTCTGAAGCCCCGGCTCCGACCACAGTATGCAGTTCATCGATGAACATGATGATCTGCCCGGCCGAGTCAGAGACGATCTTCAGGACTTTCTTCAGTCTTTCCTCGAATTCGCCCCGGTATTTGGCTCCGGCTACAAGCGAAGCCAGATCAAGCGCATAGAGGGTCTTGTTCTTCAGGGATTCCGGCACGTCGCCTGCCACGATCCGGCGGGCCAGCCCTTCGACGATAGCAGTCTTGCCGACGCCCGGCTCACCGATCAGGACAGGGTTGTTCTTCTTCCGGCGGGAAAGGATCTCGATCGTGCGGCGGATCTCGTCATCACGGCCGATGACCGGATCCAGTGCGCCCTTGCGGGCTTTAAGTGTCAGATCCTGCCCGTACTTTTCCAGGGTCTTCTTGTTCTGTTCCGCATCCTGGCCGCCCTGGTAGCGGTCCACGAGACCGCGGATCGCCGAACGGGTGATCCCGTACTTCCGGCACAGGGACACGGCTTCGCTGTCGCCATCCTCACAGAGGGCCGCCAGCAGATGTGCCCCGGAGATCTGGTTCTGGCCGGCGGCCTTCTCCGCCAGTGCAAAAGCCCTGGCAAGGCCCGTGGTCAGGCTCAGCTGGTCCGTTCCCTTGACGGAAGGGATCTCTTTCAGGGCATGGTCCAGATCCCGGCTGAACTGGTTCTCATCCGCATGGACATTCTTCAGGACAAAATGAAGAAAGTTGTCCGGCTCGCTGTTCATGGCTGCCAGAAGATGCAGGCAGCCGACCTGCTGGTTGTAATTCATGATGGCCTGCTGCTGAGCAGCCTCCATCAGGCTTTTGACTTCTTCACTGTAACGTTCTACTTGCATCACAAACACCTCCTGAAAAGGTCTTCCTGTTGTTTGTCTTCAGTAATTAAAGGAAATCCCGGCCTCCCTGTCGAATTAGGTCAGCAGGTATTGTATACCTGTCTGCCAGCAAAGGAGGCTTTTATGCATTCGTCCATTATCCTGTACCACCTGTTCGATGTGGCTGATGAAATCAACCTCAAGATGGTGGAAGCAATCTGGGCGGCCCGCAACAAGATTGCGTCGCGCCTGCGCTTCGATAAAAGCGCGCCCGAATCCATTTCCATCAAGAATCCCCCGGTGCTCGTGGAACTGGGGACCCACGACATGACATTTGCCGGGAAAGAATACACAGCAACCATCAATGCCCGTATCTACGATATCGGGGTCGTAAGCCTCATTTTCCATATCGAGCTGCCCGAGACGATCACGGAAAGTGAATTCACGGATCTTGCCATCGCTGTCGATACGCTTCCCGAAGATACTGTCCGGGAATATATCAAAGCGGTGACCGACACCATCCGGCCAGCCTGTACGAGGATGCGGATTTCTGACTTCGACGAGGATTTCGTCGTCTACTACTTCCGCGACCCCCTCCCTGACTGGGATTACCCGCCCATCATGATGAAGGACAGGACCCCGCTCAGCGAAGAGACCCGGAAGGACGTCATGGCCAATCATTTCTCCTACAGCACGGGCGACGTCATCTACCTGACCTGGGACACGGCTTTGCTCTACGACAGCACCGGCAGCATGGATCTGCCGGATCTGCTCGAGTTCGCCAATGCCCAGTTCCTGGAACTGAGGTACTACGACGACGCCCTGCGCCAGGCCATCGAGCGGACGTATGATGACATCGATGAAGCCGGCAGTCCGGACGGACCGAGCCGTCTCAGGGCATTCCGTCAGATCCGGACGGACCTGATGGAAGTCATGGCTGACATGAGCGTACTCACAAGCAATGTGGACAACGCTCTCCAGGTCACAGAAGATGTCTTCAACGCCCGGGTCTACGCCCGCTTCATGGAGCTGCTCCACGCCGATGTCTGGCGTGAGAACATCAGCACGAAGCTCCGCGTGCTCGAGCGCATCTACGGTCTGTTCAATACGGAGGTCATCCTCCGCCGCTTCAGCTGGAAGCTCCAGGCCATCATCATCCTTCTTGGCGTGCTCCTGATCATTACAGCTGTCACTTTCCTGGCACGCGCCTGACTGGCCGCGCATCCGGGAAGCTGCAGCCGGGAGCCGCTGGAATTTCCTCTGCAATGAAATACCCGGGAAGTCTCTTTTCACTTCCCGGGTTTTATTGTACCCTCCAAAAGTCAAAATGTCAAATATTATTTTTGTTTTTTTGACTTTTTTCTTTCTGTAATTTCTCGCCCTGTTTCAGGACCTTGCGGCGGACCTGTCCGCAGACAAATAAAAGATATCCTTTAAAGACGAGGGCCTCGCTGCCGGCAGCCCGGCCCTTCTCCTTCCGGCTCAGCTCCTGGGCTTTGCTGCAGAGCCCCCGGATGCATTCCCAGCGGGAGACTTCCTTTAAATATTTGCGGGCGCGCCGGCAAAAACGTTCCGCCGGCTGCTTCTCGAGATGTTCCAGGAAAATCATTTCCCCCCGGAGACGCGGTGCGGAAATCCGGGGCAGTGTATCCGCTGCGGCAAAAGCGGTGTCATTCCGGGCCAGTGCTTCCGCCGCAAACTCCTCCGCCGTCAGGACGCGGTCCTGCTGCCTGCCGCGCGACCCCGACAATACCCAAAGTCTCCAGAGTGCCGCTGCCAGTCCCCCCCTGGAAAGGGCGAGCCGCAGTGCTTCCATTTCTTTCCGGGAGGCTTTCTGCCAGGCTTCCGTCAGCGCCCGGGCCGCAAAGTCCCGGCTCAGCTTCCTGAGGAGGCGGATTCCCTCCTCCGGCTCGCGGAGCGGCTGCAGGACGGGCAGTGCTGCCGCAAGGAGGTTCCTGCCCTCCGCATACGCTCTTTGTGAAAGCAGGGGCCGGCCCCACTCCCAGAGGGCTGCCACTTCTTCCAGTGCGTCGGCAAGGCCTGCGCAGCGGTACTGCTCATCCTGCCAGCACTGCGTGACTTCTGAAAAAGCGCTGTCGATGCGTTCCAGGGCGATTTGCCGCCAGGCTGAAAAAGCATCTTCCGTCCCCGGTACCACAAGGTCTGTCTCCGCCTCGGAAGGTCCCCGCCCGCAAAGATCGAGGGCCCGTTTCAGCTTGCTCCGTTTTTCCGGATAAAGCGGCACCGTTTCCGCCAGGTCCGCCGCAAAACGCAGCAGATCGTTTCCCGAGCCTTTTTTGAGTTCCAGTTCGATTTCCCCGATGGGTGCAGTCCGGCTGCCGGCCTCGATGCTCCCTTCATCGACGGACGCTTCGGCGACGGTCTGCCGATTCAGCTGGAGAAGGGCCAGACGGCGTGTAAAGACGACCTTGCAGAAGGGCTGGGGCGCACCCCTGCGGACGATTTCCTGCAGCCGGGCATCCACCGCTTCACTGAATCCGGAAAAAACCGGTTCCGCTGACGGGAGCGGCAGCGTATATTCACCCCGGTCCGTAAAGCCGCCCACGGTCTTTCCCCGGGTCTTGACCGTGCATTCCCAGGCCTTCCCGTCCGTGCAGCGGATCCGGTAGGCAAGACCGGCACCGGCCAGGCGCCGGTCCGGCGTATCATAATAGACATTTTCGAGCCGCAGCGTGTGACGGCTGCCGGCAATGATCCTTTCCCTGACTGCCGGCAGGCTGAAGAACCGGCTCCTGACGCGCGGTGCGGACAGCAGCTTCAATTCTTTTTCCCGCGTATTCTTCATGATCAGCGCTCCTTTGCAGCATACTCCTTGTTGTATTATACCATACAGGATCCGGGAAAAAGAAAGCGGGCCGGGGCTCCATCTGGTATAATAAGCGTATCCGGATACGGCCGGCATATCCGGCAGTCTGCAGGAAACGCGGATCCTCCTGCATCATGGAATCAAAAAGGAGAAAATCATGTTTAAAAAATGGGTACTTGCACTCGCAGCCTGTGCACTGCTTTTCCTGCCGCAGCCGGCAGGCGCTGAAACGCCGCAGGCCGCTGCCGCCGTGGATTATGATTCTGACTGACATCTCGTCACGACCGAAGAAGCCGGGCACACCTGGGAACTGGATTATGCCGCCATCATGCAGCGCGGCGAAGGCCGTGTGGCAGGCTACCGCGAAACGCGGCCCGACAAAACCTATCAGCTGACACTGGCACTCTTCATGCCGGATCACCGGATGGCACCCATCATGAGGCTTTCCATGAAAGCGGACAATACCATTACGGACCGCTGGCGCGCGAAGGAAGAAGAATGGACTGTCATCCAGCCGGATACACCCCTTGCCAGGATCTTTGATGCCGTGTGGAAAGCAAAAATCACGCAGACCCTGACGCCGGCAGCGAAAAAATGACCTGTCCGGCGCGGACATGACAAAGGAGAACCAGTCTCTTTTCCTTCCGCTGTGATTTTTACCTTTGTCACTGCGGGAATTATCTGCTATAATAGCTTTGTTATGCGGTTGTAGCTCAGTTGGATAGAGCATCTGCCTCCTAAGCAGAGGGTCGCGCGTTCGACTCGCGCCAATCGCACCATTCTTTAAAAAGAAAACTGTGGAGGATGCGCAGGCATCCTCCACAGTTTTTTTGTTCCCTGACAGCTGCCGGGATCCTGCGGGCACCCCTAGCACAGCCTCCGCCTTTATGGCAGCAGGGACGGGCGCACAGCAAGAAACCACCGGGAAAAGTCCCGGCGGTCTGACCTGGAGATCATAAAAAGGCCCTTCTGTACGGGCCGGGATCCCGGCCCGTACAGAAGGGTCCTCCGTCGTTTTCAGCTTCTCAGAACTTATAGGAAACTCCCACATTGACACCGTGGGTCTTCACATCCGTATCCCCGCTGAAATCACGGTACTTGCTGTCATTATAGGATACATTGGCTTCCCAGCTGTCCGTAAAGGCATAGCCCATACCCACTTCATACTGGGTGATGGTATTGCCGTAACCGACCTTGCCCCAGCCCGTGAGACGGTCCGTCAGGGGCAGCCGTCCGATGGCGCCGACCTGGAAACCATTCGTATTGTCTTCATAAGAATGGTGCTTTGCACGGTTGCGGACGTAACCGCCGTACCCATACAGATACGGGTTGAACTGATAGATCAGGTTCAGCTGATGGGACTGCACGGAAGCATTGTCGTCTCCCTCGTGCGCCGCATACGTATAGTCAAGGCCGAGATGGTCCCCGATACCTACGGTAGCCCCTGCCCGATACCGTGTATCACCATCGAAATCGACGGTATGGCCATCACGTTTCCCCTTGATGGAAGAACCAAGTGTCACGTTCGCATCGATCTGAGCTTTTCCGGCTGCAATCTCGGCAAGCGGAGATGCTCCGGCAAGGCAGACAGGCAGAAGCCCGGCTGCGACAGCTGCTGCAATTATTTTTTTCATGGGATCAGCCCTCCTCTGATTGAAATTGAAAACCATATATAAAAGTATTATACCGTATTCTGCCGCATTTTAAAAGAGACGCCTGCGTTTCAGCTCCATTACCAGCTCAGCGTCAATAGCTTCGAGAATTTTGGCATATTGACGGCAGGCTTCGGCTGCCACAAGGCACATGAGTTCCTGTTCCAGAGTTAAAAAATCCTGACAATCCTTTATTAAACCGAAAAATTTTGCTTAAATCATAGTTAAGGAAGACCTTCTCTCTTTTTAAAGTTTTGTAGCTAAAACTATTTTAAGATGAAGGTCTTTCTTTTTGCAACTTTATAAGGGATTATTCATTCCACCGAGAACTATTTTACACTAAGCCTTCGGACCGAAGCTGCTGCCTAGTGCGGGCACCCCGTCCTACGTCCCCGGCAAAACCGCGGCAGACCTTTCCGGCCCGGCTGTACCGGAAGCGTGAGAAACCGGACGAGGATTTCATTTATATACCAGGTATCGGTATCCTGTCGACCCTGTTTTGTGTCTTTTTTCTTTCATTCCCATCTGATAAGTATGTTTTTCTTGTTTGTACTGTAAATTCCAGGGGCATTTCTCTGCCAGTCCTTGTTTGTCCATTTTGTGACTTTTATATACCCTCATTCCCTATCGCGTATTTTTCTGATATAATACAGACAGGAAAAGGAATGTACCCGGCATCCCATCCGGATAAAGGAGGAATATCCATGAAAAAGGCATTTGCAGCGCTGGCCGCTGTCCTTTTTATCCTGTCAGGCATAGCCGGGACCGCAATGGCTGCGGATGATTCCGCTGCGGCTTCGCAGCAGGACCCCGCCTACTGTGACGGTCCTTACGGTGATGGCAGCACCTGCTGGCGCGACGGCTCCGGCAGTGCGTATCAGGGAGGAGGCTGCCGCGGCCCCCGTGGATACAGAGGTCATTACGGGGGAGGCTGCCGCTGGTGACAGGCGGACGCAAAATCCGCTCCATTTACAGCAAAGAGGCTGGAAAGAAGAGAAATCCTCTTCTTTCCAGCCTCTTTGCTGTGTTTTTTATCCGCACCGTCTCCCGCTGCCCCCGGGACAGCGGCCGCCACAATCCTCCCGTCCGTTCAGTTTTCCCGGCTCAGCGGCCTTGTGCCGGTGAGCCTTATCAGGACCAGGGCAATCACAAGACCAAGTACCACCGGCAGGACCCAGGCCATGCCGAACTCTGACAGAGGCAGGAAGCTGTGGACCTGCAGGATAGCACCAGCCGGTGCGGACTGCCGGATCCCTTCGGGCAGGACGCTCACCGCATCCCCCAGCGCAGCCAGGCAGGTCAGAGCCGCAGGCCAGTAATAGAGCCGGCGGTCATTCCGGAAAAAGTACGCCGCATAGGTGGAAAATATGAGTGCAATGGCCAGCGGGTAGATGAACATCAGGACGGGGACTGCCAGGCGGATGATCTGCGTAAGGCCCGCATTGGCGATCAGGAAGGAGACCCCGGCCATGACAAAACAGTACTTCGTATAGCCGAAACTGTGCGGAAAGGCTTCTGCAAAAGCCTCCGAACAGGAACTTACAAGGCCGACGGCCGTCTTGAGGCAGGCCAGGGTCACGATGACAGCCTGCAGGAGCACGCCCAGAGGCCCGAAATAATACTGCGCGATTTCCGCCAGGGCGATGCCGCCGTTTTCCGCAACAGCCAGCTGCCTCATGCTTGCCGCGCCAAGCCAGGTAATGGCCGTGTAGATGACGGTCATGAGGGCCATCACGATGAGTCCGACGCGGAATATGTCCCGGGCCATGGCCACACGGTCCTCCACACCGAAGCGCCGGATGCTCTGGATGACGACAACAGCGAAAGCAATGACTGCCAGCACATCCATCGTGTTATAGCCTTCTTTAAAGCCCGTCAGATAGGGTGCTGCCGCATAGGCACCCTGGGGCACGTCCCGCGAAAAATCCCCCATCGGATGCAGAAGGGCCACCAGGACCAGGATGGATAAAAAAATCAGGAACGCCGGGTTGAGGAACTTGCCGATATAATCGACCAGACGGGACGGCCGCAGTGCCATAAGGAGTGCCAGCAGCATAAAGACAGCCGTAAAGATCCCCATGACCAGCGCGGCGTTTTCAGGCGACACAAAAGGGGCCACCCCCACCTGAAAAGATACGGAAGCTGTCCTGGGCAGGGCAAAACAGGGGCCGATGGTCAGATAAAGCAGGAGTGTAAAAATCCTGGAATATACGGGATGGACCCGATCGGCCAGCTGCTGTACGCTGTCCGCGCCGGAAATGCCGACCGCGATGAGCGCGATGACGGGCATGAAGACGCCCGTAGAGATGAAACCCCAGTTGGCGGGCCAGAAATGGGATCCCGCCAGCTGGCCCATATGGACGGGAAAGATGAGGTTCCCCGCACCGAACAGCATGCCAAAGAGCATGGAACCGACAAAGATGGACTGCGAACGAGTGAGTTTGGTCATGGATGCATCTCCTCCTGGGATTGGTTGGAAAACGGGTCGAGGGGCTTTTTCCAGCAGGCTTCACCGCACTTCACCGCAGCATCTGCTTTCCGGGACAGTCCGGCAGGGAGCTTTATTTTGCCGTGAGACCGCCGTCCACCGGCAGGACCGCCCCCGTCATGAAACCATTGACCGGGGACAGGACGGAACAGATGACATGGGCGATTTCCTCCGGCCTGCCAATGCGGCCCAGAGGATAGACGGATGCCATCTCTTCCCGCGTATAGCCGCCTTCCCGGAGCTGCCTTGCCACAAGGGGCGTGTCGACATCCCCGGGGCAGACACAGTTCACACGGATGCGCGGCGCCAGATCCAGCGCTGCCGCCCGGGTAAAGGCAGCCACAGCGCCCTTGGCCGCGGCGTACACGGCACAGCCGTAATTTCCCTCCAGCGCCGCATCGGAAGCGATGTTGACGATGGCAGGCTGACGGCTGCTGAAAAAAGCCAGGCAATATTTCGTCAGAAATATTGTACTTTTCACATTTGTGTCCATTTCTTCATCATAATCCTTTTCACTGAGATTGTCGATACTCTGTTCCCGGTACAGACCTGCACTGTTCACGAGGAAATCGATCTGCCCGGCAGCATGGCGTACGGCTTCGGCAGCAGCATGGCAGCCTGCCGCACTGCTGAGATCTGCCTGGATATAGACCGCCCGACCCGGCGCATCCCGGAGCGCGGCGGCTGCTTTGCTGCCTCTTTCCGCGCTGCGGCCGATCAGGAACACATTGGCTCCGTCCGCCGTCAGCAGCGCTGCTGCCGCAAGTCCGATCCCGGAAGTCCCTCCCGAAATAATTCCCGTCCGTCCATCCATTCCGTATGAATTCACTGCTTCCTCCCGCCTCTCAGGGCCACCGCCTGCACGCTTCCGTCTCCGGATATGAAAAAAAGGGCTGCCGCCACTGCGACAGTCCTTTTTCTTCGTTGTTCCTTCAGATACGTATATATCTTACAGCTTCACAACGTTTGCAGCTTGTTCACCGCGGTTGCCTTCGACAACGTCGAATTCAACAGCCTGGCCTTCTTCCAAGGTCTTGAAGCCTTCGCCCTGGATTGCGGAGAAATGAACAAACACGTCGCCGCCGTCCTCACGTTCAATAAAACCATAACCCTTTTCAGCATTAAACCATTTTACTTTGCCAGTCATCTTCACTTGGCCTCCTAAAAAATATTGCGAAAAGCCACACAAAACGTATGTCATACTTACGTTGAACATTCATTAAGTCCGCTTTTTCTGTCGCCTATTGTAGCATATCCCCGGACCTTTTACAAGCAGATTGTGGAATCGGTATGTGTCAACAAGTTCTCGGTCAAGACCTTTTCATCGAATAGTTATTCACCAATCAGATATGCTCACGGCTCGTTTGGTTAATCTGTTCCCACAGC
>OMYF01000082.1 GCA_900315205.1 uncultured Acidaminococcus sp. | reverse complement strand
TGCCTGTAAAGATCCTGGCCGCGGCCGGGGCTTCCGTCTTCTGGGGCATGGATCTTTTCGTCGGGTGGAATACGGCGAAGGTCTTTGGCGGCTCGCCCGTCCTGGGCGGCGCCCTGGGAGCCCTCATCAATTACCCGGGCCTGAAGGAAATCACCCTTTACGGACAGGCACTGCAGCCCGGCCGCGGCGGGATCGTGGCCGTCCTTCTCATCGCCGCTCTGGGCGCGGAACTGGAAAAGCGGCTCCGCCGCCGGGTACCGGAAACGCTCGACCTCTTCCTGACGCCCTTCCTGGTGATGGCCGTCATGGCCCTCGCTGCAGTGTATCTGCTGCAGCCGCTGGGCGGCGCCGTGGCTGAGAGCATCGGTTTTGCCGCGACAGAAGCCGTGAGCCGCGGCGGCGCCGTGACGGGCTTTTTGCTGGGCGGCGCGTTCCTGCCCCTTGTCATGATGGGAGTGCATCAGGGTCTTACGCCCATCCATGCGCAGCTCATCAGCCAGTATGGCTATACGATCCTGCTGCCCATCCTGGCCATGGCCGGCGGCGGTCAGGTGGGCGCCGCTCTTGCAGTGTATCTGAAGACGAAAAATCCCCGCGTCCGCAGGGTCATCGCTTCGGCTCTGCCCGTGGGGCTCATGGGTGTGGGGGAACCGCTGATCTACGGCGTGACCCTGCCGCTCGGACGGCCTTTCATCGGCGCCTGCATCGGCGGTGCCTGCGGCGGTGCCGTCCAGGCAGCCTGCGGGGTGGGCGCTGCGGCCCTTGGCATTTCGGGACTGCCCCTGGCGCCCAGCACGACCCGGCCCGCAGCGTATCTCATCGGGCTTGCCGTGGCGTACGCGGCCGGTTTTGCCGCGACATGGCTGCTCGGCTTCACGGATCCGGATGCACAGTGAATCAGCAGGGGAGGTTTTTATGGAAAAGGGAATATCACTCTATCCCGGTCTGGGGATGGAACTCGGTGAGTGCCTGGCACGGCTGGAACAGGCAGCGGATCTGGGCCTGACGCGGCTTTTCCTGTCGTTCCATCTGCCCGAGGCGGACGCGGGACAGTTTGCGGCTGTCATGGATCCGCTCCTTGCGGCGGCGGGGCGCCGTCATCTGAAGACGGTGGGGGATCTTGTCCCGGGCCGGCCCATTCCGCAGGGGCTTACGCATCTGCGTCTCGATGACGGGTTTTCGCCCGAAATGGCGGCGGCGCTGCAGCGCGAATATCCCGCAAAGACACTTGTCCTCAATGCTTCGACGGTGACGCGCTCCCTGCTGCGGCAGCTGGAGCGGGCGGGCGTCCGGATGAGCCGCCTCGAAGCCATGCACAATTTTTACCCGCGCCCCCATACCGGCCTCAGCGGTGCCTTCGTCAAAAAGCAGAACGACCTGCTCCATGCTTTCGGCATCCCCGTCGGCGCTTTCCTGCCGTCACGGGCGGGCCGGCGCGGACCTTTGCAGGAAGGGCTCCCGACTGTGGAAGGGGACCGGGAACTGCCGCTTGAACTGGGAGCGGACCGGCTCCTCCTTCTCGGGACGGATTTTGTCCAGATCGGTGATGACCGGCCGGACGCGCAGGAACTTGCCGCGCTGGGACAGTTTTCGGATGCCCTCATCCTGCCGCTCCGGGCAGAGAAGATCACGACCCTCCATGCAAAGCTGATGGAGCATGTCTATACGACCCGTGCGGACATGGCCGAAGAGGTCATCCGCATGGCGGACAGCCGCGCGCAGTGGAAGGCCTGCCGGCCCATCCCGGTATGGGAAGCGGAGCCGCTGCCGCAGGGCGCTGTGACACTCGATAATGAGCAGTACGGCCGCTACGCGGGGGAAGTGGAGATCTGCCTGCGTGACCTGCCCGCGGACGGACGGGTGGACTGTCTTGGCCGCGTGGCACCGGAAGCACGGTTCCTGCTGCCCCTCATCGGGCCGGGACAGAAAATACAGTTCCGCTGTGAAGCAGCGGAGCAGGCCGGGACACGCTGACATCCGGGCTGCCTCGCTGCTGTGATAAGTTTTGGGGTGCGGGGTACGAATCGCGGTTCGCGGATTCGGATTGCAGATTTCCGTCCGCGAGCTGCAGGCTTTGATGCTGCGGTGCGGTTCTCCTTCCATTACGACGGGATCCCTCCCTGCGGCCGGGCTGCCATAGGAGGCCCTGGCCTGCAAGCATGTTAAAATTTTAAAAGGCGCTGTGAAAAGATGAACAGTCATTTTTTCACAGCGCCTTTTTCTGCCGTTACGAGGACAGCCGCTGCCGGCAGATTCCCGGTCCATCCTAATCGATGAGCCAGTGGTAGTCTGCCTCGTCGTTCAGGCATGCTTTCAGATGACTGATGAAAAGTTTTGAAAGAGCGGACAGATAGACGTCTTTTTTGTAGATCACGGACAGGCTCCAGGTGAGGTCCGGACTGTCCAGGTCACAAAAGAGCACCTTGCCGGGATGCCTGCAGATCCGCAGGCCTTCTTCCGGCACAAAGGTGCAGGCAATTCCGCGGGCCACGAGATTGATGCCCATCGTCAGGTTGGACGTGCGCAGCAGGATCTCCGGAGAGATTTTGTGTTTGCTCAGATAATATTCGACGGCTTTCGTGATCGCCTGCCCCGGAGATGTGAGTACCAGCGGGATGTTGCCGAGGATTTTGGGGGACACTTTGGGGATCCCTTTGGCAAAGGCCGTATCCTGGGAGATCTCGGATTTGATGAAAGTATGTTCCGCCGGGACAGCAAGCAGGATCCGTTCCAGGAAGATCTGTTCGTAAAGGAAATTCCCGTACGTGTAGCTTGACGGGATATTGGCCACCATGATGTCGATCCGGTCTTCG
Source organism: uncultured Acidaminococcus sp. (assembly GCA_900315205.1). Classification (GTDB taxonomy): domain Bacteria; phylum Bacillota; class Negativicutes; order Acidaminococcales; family Acidaminococcaceae; genus Acidaminococcus. The sequence continues at coordinate 1,710 of OMYF01000082.1, read as the reverse complement.
GCGAGCGCTTTTTCGAGTTGTCTGGCCGGCGCTTCCATCAGCTCGAGCTGGATCAGAGGGTAGCGTTTGTGGAAGGACGGGAAAACGTCCGGGATCAGGGCGGCGCTCCGCCATAAAGGGATCCCCAGCCGGATCCTCCCTTTCTGATGGCTCTTGATATCGGAGAGCTCCCGCCGGGTCGTTTCTTCCAGATCCCGGATCTGCCGGGCCCGGTTGTAGAAACAGCGCCCGGCGTAGGTCAGCTGGAGCGGGGACTGGGTGTGATCGAACAGTTCGATCTGCAGGGCTTTTTCCAGTTTGCGGATATAAAGGCTCAGGGAAGGCTGGGAGACAAAGAGACGGGCCGCTGCCTTTGCCAGTGTCCCTTCTTCCACGATGACGATGAAGTAATCCAGATGGCTGAATATCATAAAATCCCTCCCCTGCTGCACGCAGCACGTGTGCCGGAACGGCAGAAAACATGAAGAATATAAATAAAACTTATAATCATTATACCACAATCGGTCATTGTCTGCTAAAAACCGTCATTATATAATCATTTAGGATCAAAAATAAAGAAAAACAGGGTTACAAAAATGCAATTATTAATAAAGATAATATTACCCTGCTTTTTCGATATTGAGAGCCAGAATTTTTAAAATAATCGTTTATTTTAGAAAATTAAATCACTGGAGGAATTGAAAGATGTCAGAAGGATGCAGGATCATTACCGATTTTACCCGTCCGTCCAAAGAGCTCATCGAAGCGTTCCGCGGGGTTCCCGTTGCGAACATCGATGACTGCATGGGCCGTATCGCCGCAGTGGATGCTTCGCTGGTCCCGATCGGATACAAAGGACAGCTGCTGGGGACGGCTTTTACTGTCCGGGTGCCCCAGGGCGATAACCTGATGTTCCACGCTGCCATGGATCTGGCAAAACCGGGGGATGTCATCATGATCGATGCCGGCGGTTTTACGGACCGCGCCATTTTTGGCGAACTGATGGCCACGTACTGCCGCAGCCGGGGCATCCTTGGCATCGTCTGCGACGGTGCGATCCGCGATCACGGCGGACTGGCGGAACTGGAAGGCTTCCATGTCTATGCCAAAGCAGCGACTCCGAACGGTCCGTACAAGAACGGCCCCGGGGAAATCGGCGTCCCCGTCGTCATCGGAGGGAAACTGGTGAGACCCGGTGACATCATCGTCGGCGATGATGACGGCGTGCTGATCGTCAAACCGGAAGAAGCGGCGCAGCTGGCTGAAAAAGCCCATGGTGTCGTCAAAATGGAAGCCGGGATCATGAAGGATATCGTGGAAAAAGGCACGTACGTAAGACCCTGGGTAGCGGAAAAACTCAAGGCGATCGGCTGCGAAATCAACGGAAAATGATGCGGATCCTCCTGCCCGGGAGGAAGCATGGATGCACAGGGAGTGGAAAAGATGAAAGCTATCGTTGTAGATAAGGATTACGGCAGCGTAAAGCCGGAAGAAATAGAAACCGTCAGGAAAGCCTATGCAAAAGCGGGCATCGAACTGACCGCCGCCCATTATACGGGCGAAGACGAGATCATCGCAAACTGCCAGGATGCGGATATCATCCTGGCCACGGGCAATCCCCCCATGACGGCGAAGGTCATGGAAGCACTGCCCAGACTGAGATATATCCAGAGATTCGGGGCCGGCGTCAACTCCATCGACCTGGATGCCGCCGCGCGCCTGGGCAAGATC
>OMYF01000028.1 GCA_900315205.1 uncultured Acidaminococcus sp. | reverse complement strand
GGTTTCTCCTGTCCAGCATCTTCTCCAGCAGCTCCGGCTGTGCACTGTCCCGTTCCTCCCATATCTGTCGGAACGACCTGCGCGCTCCCGCATATTCTTTGTGTTCCGCACTATCCTTTTGCGGGCAGCCCTCTTCTGTGAGGTTTTCTGCCATGTTCGGTCTTTCCTCCTTTTCCCGGTTGTACTTGGAACTTCTGTTGATTCGGCCCTTCACCTTCCGGCTACTATGGCCTCTGCTGACTTCTGCACGTTCAGCGTGACCTTCCGGTCACGGTTATTCCTTTCGGAACATTCCGTGCAGACCTCCCCGGGTACCACACGTCTCTTTCCCTCCATCTGCCTGCCGCATCTACCACCGCTTGTTCCGTGCAGCTATTGGACTTTGACCTGTCATGCGGCCTTATCCCAAGCGATAGCCTGTATACGGTTTCTGTTCGTCAGGCCAGAGGTTTGCCGCCGGCTTCCTTCAGATTCCATCTCACGGTGGACACCCTTGCCTTTGGCTGTATCTTTCCCGCTGCCGGGCAGATTCCGGACTTTCACCGGTTAGAAACGTGCGCCGCCGGGCGCACATACAAAATACTGCTGCAGCAAGCCCATTTGCTGCAGCAGTATTTTTTTGCCTCTTTCCGCTCCCGGGCCGGCACCGCCGCGCAGTCCCATACATAATTCCTTCCATAAAGTGTCTGGATCCATAAATTTTACTTTACATTTATAATGCAGAAAATTATGCTAAAAGAAGCTGCAGGACAGCACCGCCTTTGCAAAGAAGTTCCATTTCCCGGAGGTCCCCATGAATACTACCCTTACTGCGGGCATGAGCAGTATCCTTCTCCTTGTCTTTATGCCATTCCCTGCCGCGGCATCCTCCGTCCCCGCCGCACCGGCAGCCGGATCCGTCCTCCCGGATCCGTTCCAGGAAGAACCGCCGCTGACACCGGAAAAGAACCGGCATCCCTATCTGGAGATCCACGGAGATTACCGCTGGCTCTACGGCAAAGGCCGTTTCTCGGCCCATACTCCGGATTTGCAGCAGAACCGGTGGACCCGGCGGGAAGAGAAGGCCTACCGGTCCCAGCGGCGGCTCCGGCTCTTCTCCACGCTCCACACCAGTGCCGATACCAGATTGAAATGGATGCTGGAAGACAAGCGGGACAGCAAGGACCCTGCGGACGAACATCATCTGAGCCTGGCCCGGCTCTATCTGGAAAGCGAGAATGAGCACAGCAAATGGGAAGCCGGCCGGTTCAACTACTACCTGCTCGACGGCAACGTCATCGATAAACGGGTGGACGGGATCCGTGCCAGTTTTGGTTCCGCCCGCAAAAAACCGGGACGGCTGACCATCCTTGCGGCCCGCACGACCGGCAGGGACGGTCTCCGCCGCAAAAAAGGCTGGAGCCTCCTTTATGACCGCGAAGAGGGAAAACTGAAAGGCCGTACCGCGTTCCTGCACTTCCGCAACGAAGATGCCCTGCCGGACAGTTTCCCCGGGCTCAGCAGCATGGGGATGCTCAGCGGCCGCAGCGGCAGTGGTTTTGACCGCCAGGAGATCTGGGAAACACTCCTGGAATACCGTCCCGATGCCAAATGGAACCTGAGTCTGGACCTCCTCCAGTCCCGGGGCAGCCATGACCGGGACCATTACCACGAAAATGAGCGCGGTTTCGTAGCCGCCGCCACCTGTGGACAGCTGGACGAAAAGAAAAAAGGGACCTGGGAAGCCTGGGTCCGCTATTATGACCAGCCCCAGTCCAGCATCCTTTATCACACCATGGACGGGGATACAAAGTTCTTCCAGCGCATGGGATTCAAGGGCTGGGGCGTCCGTCTGGATTATATTGTCGTTCCCGGCCTTGCCTGGGCCGTGGAAGGATTCGCCCTGAAAAACAAAAAAAGCGGAAGCCTCACACGGGACTTCCGCGAATATGTACTGGGAACCAGTCTGACGGCGTATTTTTAAGGGCGGCCGAAGCCTCCCTCAGTCGAAAAGTCGGAAGTCTGCAGTCTGGAATCTCAGGAAAGGGCCTGCCCTGGTCGGACAGGTCCTTTTTATGATGCAAAAACCGCAGGAGCTGCCTGCCGGGCGGTCCGCTTCAGGCACGAACATTTGGTGTCGCTGCGGGCGGCAGGACCTGCCGCTCTGCAGCTTGGCTCTGCACATTCAAAAATCTGCCTGCAAATTCCCCATTCGGCTTCCGGCCTCTGACTCAGCCGCTCTCCGGCTTTAACCAAATCCCTTCTTTTTCCCCGCGAAGATCTCATAGCTGTCCAGGAGCATACGGATATTGTGGGAAGGGTCACTTTCCAGCCAGGCTTTCCGCTGGCCCGGATCGCCTGTAATGGTGAACCAGGCAAAGAGGTGGGGCTGGTTCTGCATGATCTGCATCACCCATTTGGGGGAGACTTTCTCCAGTTCCCCTCTTTCAGCCTGCACTTCAAAACCGTGGAGCACTCCCTCAGCCTGGGTCATGGACAGGATTTCCACCTTTCCGTTCCTGTCCAGATCCGTAACCGCAAACAGCGTCGGCCCCTGATCCTTTTGGACCAGATCCCACCGGGACCGGTTGGCCATGGCAATCTGGAGCTGACTCCTGACCTGCACCTCGGAAAGGGGCGGAGGTTCATAGACGCTTCCCGGCCCGTCCAGCATAAAGGGTTCCTCACAGGCCAGGGCCCGGGTCCCTCCCAACAGCAGCAGGAGCAAACCGAAAACAGCGGATTTCTTACCCAGCCATATCATGCAGGTTCCTCCTTTCGTGATATACAATGCGGGCGGCTCCGGCAGCCTTCTGCCAGTGCCCGGTCCGGACGGCTCCGGCGATATCCCGTCCGCCGCGCAGTCTCTCCCTATCTTCCCACATCCCCTGTGGCCACGGAGAGATTCCTCATTTTCCCGCAGACATTCTGGAAAATACAATCCTGCAGGTCCAGCCGGGCTTCGGACACAGCAAACAGGGGCAGGCTGGAACTGGTATCTTTAAAAACGGTCCGCTGGAACTTCAGATCCTTACACGCCACTGCGCTCACCAGACCGTAGGTACATTCCCTGATCACACTGTCTCTCACAGTGATGTTCCGGCTGTGCCGGGCTTCGTATCCATAGGTGCCGCATCCGTACAGGTCCACCTTCTCCAGGGACATATCCTGTACCTCATCCATATACAGCACGGCTCCGCTGCAGTAGCCCTTTGCCACTGCGTGCCCCATCTGGAGATGGGACAGCCGGAGGTTCCGGCAGTTCCGGAATTTCAGCACCGGGCAGTAGGGATCTTCTATCACGATTTCCGCTGTGATGGCCCCGGGGTCCCGGCCCCGGATGGTCAGATCCTGGAATCCTGCCAGTTCCAGTCCGTCATAGACCATATACAGGCCCGGGGGATTTGCGGAAGTGTAGGAAAAATGATGGATCAGCCGTTCTGCAGACGGTCCTTGCAGCCACCTGGACAGATTGTACCGGCCCGGTGCCAGGATGATTTCCCGATGGTCCCCCAGGGCTTCCATCAGCTCTTTTACATTGTTGACCGGCACGGTTTGCCGGGATGCAGCCAGGGCCCCGGACATCATCCCCAGGACCAGGAGCAGCCCCAGTGCCAGGACCCGCAGCAGCCCCGTCCATTTCCTTTTGTCAGGCATTTCCATCCCCGTCACCCCTCTTCTCCCGTACCAGCGGCTCTCATTTTCTTCGTCTCCCGGGCTGTTTCCGCCTACAGATCCATCCGGTACAGTTTGGCTTCGGACCGGTTGAGCCGGCGGTAAATCAAAATGGAGTCGTCTTTCATGGGGGCCAGGATTTCCATGGTCAGTTTGGGTTCTGTCTGAGCTTTCCCCAGCAGCTTTCCGTCCTTCTTGCTGTAGATCCAGTATCTGCCGCCTTCCTGTCCCATCACTACCCGGTGCTCGGTGACCGCGAACCCGTGGCCTTCTTTGGTGGGAGGTCCGTCAAAGGTCTGGAGGAGCTTGCCGTCATCCAGGCTGTACTGCCGGACCATATTGGTATTTTCACCCTTGTCGTTTTTCAGGTACCCCATCAGGTAAAATCCGTCCTTGTCCGCCCAGTGTCCCTTGATGTTGAAACCGTCTTTCTTGACTTCCATGACCGGCATCAGTTCTTTTTCTTTGGTGATGCTCCCCTTGTCCAGGGTCCCCAGGCAGTAGTTGGGGCCGGCCACGTACACCACTTTTTTCCCCTGGCCGATGGCCGTCATGCTGGTGGTCAGATCCGTGGCCACCATGGCCTTGCCGTCATAATAATGCCAGAAGGAAGCAGAGGATTTCTTTTCTTTGCTGTAATCCCCCTTCCGGTGCCAGTCATAGATCTTCCCGTCGGACACCACGATCCGGTCCCGCCAGTTGGCCCGTTCATCCAGCACCGCCAGGCCGCTGAGGGTCTCATCCTTGTAATGGACCCGGCGGAGTTTGGTCCGATACTCCTTATCCTTGTTATCGAAGCCGAAGAAGTAGATCCGGTCTCCGTCCACGGCCAGGGACTGCGTCCACAGGGTCTGGTCCTTGAAGGTGAGCCCGGTATATTCATAGATATTCACCGTCCGGCCGTCCACTTTGAAGCTGGATGCCACAGGGGTGCTGATCTCCTTCCGCACCGGCAGATCGGATTTGGGTTTCTGGGCAGGGGTTTCCCCGCCGCCCCCTCCTCCGCAGCCGCTGGCCAGGAAACACAGGGCCAGTACGCTCATCAGGGTTTGTTTCCATGCGATTTTCATTCCGTGCTCCTTTCTTTCCCGTCCGGGATCCCGCTTTTTTCTTTATGCCCCGTCTCCCGCAGCAACGGACAGGCTGCTCAGTATCCCCTGCACATGATAGAAGGTGCAGTCCGTCAGTTCCATCCGGGTATTATTCAAATCAAAGAGGGGCAGGTTGGTATGGGTATCCCGGAACGCGGTCCGCACCAGCCGCAGACTGCCGCACCCAACGGCAGAAACCAGTCCGTAGCTGCAGTCCCGGATCACACTGCCCGTGAGGGTGATGTTCTCGCTGTTCCGGGCTTCCAGCCCATAGGTCCCGCATCCGTACAGGTCCAGGTTTTCCAGGGTCACATTGTCCGCTGCCTCCAGGTACAGGACGGCACCGCTGCATTTTCCCTTTTCCACCGTATGACCGGCCCGGAACCGGGCCAGCCGCAGATTCCGGCAGTTCCGGAATTTCAGTACCGGGCAGTAGGGGTCCCGGATGACGATTTCCGCGGGATCCTCCTCTCCGGAGCCCCGGCCCCGGATGGTCAGATCCCGGAACCCGGCGATTTCCAGTTCATGGGACAGGTACAGGCCGGGAGGGCTGTCCGGATTCCACGCGTATCTGTGGATGAGCCGCTGCGCCCCTTCCCCTTCCAGCCATTGGGACAGGTCGTACCGGCCCGGTTCCAGGATGATTTCCGTATTGTCCGCCAGAGCCTCCATCATTTCCCGGACGTTCCGGACCAGCACCGTCCGCCGGGGTGCGGCAAAGGCAGAAGCCGTCAGTACCAGCCACAGCACCAGTCCCAGGAGGATTGCTCCGGTCCGGCTCGGCCACTGCGTTTTTTCAGATTGTTTCACACCATCACCTCCTGTATATGAGCACGAAGGCGGCTCGGACGATATTTTACCGGGCAAAATTCCTGAGCCGCCCCTGCGCCGTTTCCGCCGTACCTTCGTCCTTATTGGCCGGCTGGCTCAGAACTTGCCGCCGCCTCCGCCATGATCGTCGTCCCGGCTGTCCGCACTGTCATCGCTGGACTCGGATTTCGACTTCGGCTGCCGGTGGACCGTCATGTACAGGTAGTTGTCCGCTTCCTCTTCCAGCTGGAAGCTGTCCCTGTCCAGATAGACTCCTGCTTCCAGAGCCGGCATCACATTGTTCATCCGGCCGATGAGCACCCGGCGCACCAGGAATCCCGCACCCAGGGCGATGGCCGCTCCGATGGCGAGAGCCAGAGGGTTGAACATGGCGGACGGATCGTAGGGTTTGCCTTCCTTCTGGTAGTAGCCCAGCAGCTCGTCCGTCCCTTTGGCGAACTGGCCGAAGGCTTCCGGATACTTGTTCTTTTTCAGGTCCGGCAGGAATTTCCCGCTGAGGGCTTTGATGCCGGCTTTGTCCGTGATCATTTTCCGCATGTTGTTGTCGGTGGAAATATACCAGTCCCGGTCTTTCATGGACAGGAGCAGAACCATATTTCCCTTGAGCCTGCTGTCTTTGATCTTGTCCAGCATCACGTTGGCGAATTCCCCGGGTTTCACATTCCCGGTATTTTTTACCGTCACCACGGCCAGACGGACCTGGTATTTATTGTCCAACTGGTCCAGGGACTGCTGAAGCGCCTGTTCTTCCTGGGGACGCAGGAGATCTGCCTGATCCAGCACCAGGGCAGTCGCTGCCGAACCGGGAACCGCCATGCCCAAAAGGAATACCAGGAGGGCCAGGACGCGCAGTAATTTTTTCATGATGACCTCCTTATGCCGTCAGGAACAGCCGGGCGATATAGTACAGCACCGGTGTCAGGACCACCGCCACAGCTGCCATGTACATGAGGGATTTCTGGTTGTCATAGGGCAGGGAACCCACCATCTTCCCGGTCTGGCCGTTCATCATAAAGGTGTAGGGCTTGTCCTGGTACCGGGTGGTCAGGATCCACACCGGGGCCAGGGCATAGGCCACCCGGTCTTCCTCCTTGCGGACTACACTGTCCTTCAGGATGGTCCGGTCATAGCCCCGGACCGTTTCTTCCAGCACCGACACGGCGGACCGTTCCACCCGTTCATCGGCCCGGGGTACGGAGGCTTCCGCATCCACATCGTATTTATCCGCCAGAAAGCCGGTCAGATAGGCCGGACTGAAAGGCACCATTTCGGCATAATCGAAGGGCTCGATGCTTTCCATGTAGGTATCGTCCATTTTGCTGGACCCGTCCACTGGGATCTTATGGAAAGCCATGCGGCCGCTGCGGATGCACTGGAACACCCGGGTTTCCGTAATGATCTCATCGCTGGTTTCCATTACATTGTCGTCTTCCCCCTGGAAGTCAGCGCTGGCGTTGATTTTGGAATCAAACAGCCAGAAAGGCACATACATGGGCTGGATGTCCTCCACCCGGTTGCCCGCCGTAAAGGCAGAGGGCAGGAGCCGTTTGCCCTTGTAGAATTCCTTCAGGGCCGCCACCGCGTCTTCCTTGGTCTTTTTGAAGGGGATCACGAAATCCGGCTTCAGCATGCCGCTGAAACGATTGGGCATCATGGTGGGGTTGCCGCAGTAGCAGCATTCCGTGGCCAGAGTATTTTCGTCACAGACGATTTCCGCCCCGCAGCTGGAACAGGTGAAGGCTTTCAGGACGGCCGCTTCTTCCGTGCTCCATTCCTTGCCGGCCATTTCCGTGTTCCAGCGGGCTTCTTTGGCTTCCTGAGCGGCAGCCGCCCGTTCCTGCTGCCGGGCAAAGAGGGCTTCCACCTGGGCCACGTCCAGTTTGGTATCGCAGTAGGGGCAGACAACCTGACTGGCACCCGGTTTGAACTCCAGAGGACCGCCGCAGTTGGGACACTTGTAGGCAACAGAGGTATCGGTCATTTTCACTCACCTCCCGGCTCAGCTCTTGTCATTGTCATCAAAGGGATCTCCGCACTGGGGGCAGAATTTGGGAGGATGATGAGGATCCGGGGGCTGCCAGCCGCATTTGTCACAGCGGTACAGAGGGGCATCCTCCGGTTTTTTGGCGCCGCAGTTCATGCAGAATTTCCCCTGGTTCACGGTGCCGCAGCCGGGACAGGTCCAGCCCCGGGGCTGGGCGGCCGGCTTCGGGGCCCCGCATTCCATACAGAACTTCCCGGTATTGCCCCTGTGGCCGCAGGCGCAGTCCCAGGTCCCTTCCGGTTCCGGCTTTTTGGCTCCGCAGGCCATGCAGAACTTCCCGGTGTTGCCTTTTTGTCCGCAGCTGCAGTCCCAGGCTCCCGGTACAGGGGCCGGGCCTCCTGCAGCAGCACCTGCCTGAGGGGCCATGGGCTGCTGGACCGGCTGTTGGTTCATCTGCTGAGCCGCCAGGCCTGCCATGGCCTGGTACATCCCTGCCCCCATATTTCCTGCCATGTTCATACCCATGAATCCGAAGGGTGCTCCGGCTCCCTCGTTGGAAGCCGCCATCCTCATGGAATCGGTGGAAGAATCCACCATGCTCCCCAGGGCCATCCGGGGATCGTTCCCGAAGGTCATGCCCATCTGGGCCTTCTGGATCTTTGCTTCATCCGCTTCGTTGGCTTTGATGTTGCTGATCCCGAAGGAAACGATTTCGATGCCCCGGAGATCCCGCCATTTCTTGCTCAGCACATCGTTGAGGGCGTCGGCCAGTTCAAAAGTGTGGGCCATGATTTCCGTATAGTCGATCCGCTGGGCACTGAGTTTGGCAAAGGCCGGTGCCAGAGCCATGAGCAGTTCGCTTTTCATCTGGCCGTCCAGGGTCTCCCGTTTGTACACGTCGTAATCATTCCCGCCCACGTGGGTGTAGAACAGGATGGGGTCAGTGATCCGGTAGCTGTATTCTCCGAAGCACCGGAGCCGGATGGTGAGCACCTGACCGGTGGTGTCATCCTTCACCTTGAAGGGGATTTCACTGGGAGTGCCGTATTTGTTCCCGATCAGTTCCTTGGTGTTGAAGTAATACACCCGCTGGTCCTTGCCGGTGTCCCCGCCGTAGGTGAACCGTTTCCCCATTTGTTTGAAGATGTTCTTCACATTGTCTTTCAGGTCCCCGGTGAAGATGGAGGGTTCGGTGCTTTTGTCGTAGGTGTATTCCCCCGGTTCCGCACACAGGTCCACCACCTTGCCGCTTTCCACGATCATCATGCACTGGCCGTTGTTCACGGCAATCCGGGATCCGTTGCTGATGACGTTGTCGTCGCCCTCGTTGGAGCTCCGGCTCCCGGTCCGCTTCCGGCCCTTCATCATCAGGATGTCCGGTGCCATCTGGCAATAAAAGAACTCTTTCCACTGGTCGGCCAAAACGCCGCCAACCGCGCCCAATCCCGCTTTGATGAGTCCCATGATATACCTCCCTTGCTGTATCCATCTGTTTTCCGTCCGTCGTTCTTCCAGCCTTATTGTACTGAATTTTTTGTTTTTATAGACTGTAGTAAAGTACAGGTTTTTGAAAAAAATATGGAGCTGTTGCTTCCGCAGCAGCTCCTCCGTCAGGGAATCACCCGGCCGCAGCGCAGCTCCCGGGCGTTGTCCAGCGTTTTCTTTTCCGTTACAGCCGGTCGAAGACCCCTTCCACCATCGGCCACAGCTTCTTCTGGTCCACTTCAAATACGATCCTTGCTTTTTGGGTCCCTTCCGGTCCGAAGCCACGGTAGGCCATGGTGTCGCCGTAGCCCGGGCCGTACTGGTCGTTTACGTCCACCGGCAGGGTCTCTTCCCGGGTGATCACCTGGGGATCGATGACCACCGCAGCAGCCAGCACATCCCAGATATAGCTGGAAAATCCCGGATCCTGCCGGAACAGCGGTCCGGCCCAGTAGTCCTTCCACATGGCTTTGGCCCAGGGCTGTCTGATCTTTTCCGTCAGCTTCTGATATTCCTCATGGCTCAGTTTAGCGGTATTGCACACGTCCAGTGGCAGGAAGATCTGTTCCTTCCAGGGCGCCCGGTACACTTTCCGGGCCGATTCCGGATCGATCCAGACATTGAATTCGGCATGGGGCATCACATTCCCTTCGACCATAAAAGCCCCGGCCATGTACACAACCCGTTTCGCCAGACCGGCAATGGATGGATCCCGTTCCAGAGCCGCAGCCAGGTTGGCGCCGCTGCCGATGGCCACCAGCGTCACTTCCCCGGGATTTTCCCGGAGGGTCCGGACGATGAAATCTGCGGCGGCCTCTTTTTGAGGCCGGAGTTCCGGTTCCCGCCGGTACCGCTCCCGATAAGCCCGCTGCCAGGATGCAGGACGGGGATAACCGGCGGCCCCTCTGTGACTGTCGAAATTCTGGCCATAGAGCCGCTTTTCTTCAGCCATATGATCAAAACGGCCCTTCCGGGTGGGTTCGTCCACTCCCATGAAAACCGGGATATCCTTCCGTCCCATGCCTTCCAGCTGGCGGATGGCTGCTGCCGTCCCGGTCTCCACCCAGGTGTTCCCGAAGACGATGGTCACTCCTTCCAGTTGGATGTTGGGCGCCTGGGCCAGCATCATCATGGCCACTCCGTCATCCAGCAGCTCCACCATATCCGTATCGAGGATCACCTTTTCCTTCTCCGCCGCCTGCCCCCGGCTCAAAGGAACCAGGACCAGCAGCGCCAGCGCACTTATGATGCAGCAGAATTTCCTGAAATCGTTCCGCATTTCCATCTTCCTCATCTCCTTTTGCCGACAGCCCTTGCCAGCCTTCGTCTTTGCGTTTTTTCCATTATAACAATATTCAGATTTCAAGACACTGTATTAAAGTACAGGTAGTAACAGCTGTGATGCCGTGTGGACGGGCGGGAGACCCTGGCCCGAAACCATTTGAAAAGGAGCTGTGAAAAATACGCATTTTTTCACAGCTCCTGAAAATTTTAAGTCTCCGGGACCATCATTCTTCTCTTCCCGCATACCCTTTCTCCGCCGCTTCCACAGCCAGGCCCACCAGGCTTTTGTGTCCGGTCTTGCTCAGCATGTTGCTGATATGGAAACTGACGGTCCGGCGGGTCAGATGCAGCCGGTCGGCGATTTCCTGGTAGCTCAGGTTCTGGCAGACCAGGTGCAGGATCTGGATTTCCCGCTGGGTCAGAGTGGCATTGTAAAAACCGAAGGTGGTCCGCTCCTGCACATCCGGGAACAAATGCTCTCCCGCCATCGTCCGGCGGATGCAGTCCACGAACTGGTCCGCGGCACTCTCCTTGTAAATGAAACTGTCCGCCCCGGCCTCCCTGGCCAGTTCCACAAAATGCACATCCTGGAATCCGGTCATGATGATGATCTTCTGCCGGGGAAAATGCTTTTTGATCCTGCGGGTGCACTCGATGCCGCTGGTCTTTCCCTCCATGCAGATGTCCATCAGCACCACATGGGGCTTCAGCCGGGCACAGGCGGTTTCCGCCATTTCAGAAAAAGGCAGTTCTCCCACCACTTCCAGATCTTCGTACGGTTCGAACAGTCTGGCCAGCCCATCCAGAAGGATTTTCTGGTCATCCACAATCAGCAGCCGGATCATCAGTTCCCCACCCCTTTGTCTCCATCAAAACAGTTTCTCTTACAAAATGAGGCGTCCCGTCAGCAGAGACCGTACTGCCTCCTTTTTCCACTCGTTTCGGGATGCTGCCGCCGCAGCCCGACTCCCCATCCGGCATGCGGCAGCAGCAGTCTCTTTTTATTTTACCTGTAAAGCTGGATGGAGGGAAGCCGGAATTTTCCGCAGGATGCTTTTTCAGGCTGCCGGGCGCACAAAAAAATTCCCGTGCCGCTCACTTGTGACACGGAAACTTTTTGATACCGCCTGCCTGTCAGCTGTCCTCAGAGCTTTCCGGAGAAGAATCCCCGGATTTCAGCTTCCGGCGCATCAGGACGGAAACGCTGACCACCGACATACCTGCCGCCGGCAGCTTTGGCCACATTTTCACCACTCTGCCCGATCGAACTGGAAGCAGACGTGCAGATGGCACCGATATTCTTCCCGGACAGATTTGCTTTTTCAACAAAAGTATAGACCACACCCGGTGCTTCGCCCCACCAGATGGGATATGCCACGACGACGGACTGACAGCCGGACAGGTCCGCCTGCTCGGCCACAGCCGGCCGGGCATTGCCGGCAGCGTGCTCCTTCGACACACGGCTGCCGGAACTGGTATAATCCAGTTCCGCCTCCGTATAGGGCTGGGCCGGTTTGATTTCGATCAGATCAGCCTTCAGGGCCCTGGCAGCTGTTTCAGCCAGACTGCGGGTGTTGCCGGTTGCCGAAAAATAAACCACGGCCGTTTTTTTCTGCGCCGCAGCCGGTGCTGCCGGTTTTCCGGCCCCGTCCGAAGATTTCGCGGACTGCGCCTGGCTGCCCGCACTGGCACAGCCCATGACCAGCACCATGAGTGCCGCAGCCAGGAACATCATGATTTTTTTCATAGTACACTTTCTTTCCATCTGTCTTATTTGTCAGCTGCCGCTCCGTCAGGCCAGACTTCCTTTGCCAGATTGAAGGCAGCCCAGGCCTTCGGCCAGCCTGCATAGAATCCAACCTGTGTCAGTACGCCGGCAATCTCTTCTCTGCTGACGCCATGGTTTTTGGCGTTCTGCAGATGATATTTGAGGGAACTGTCCGTCACGCCCATGGAAACAAGGGCCGTAACGGTAATGATCGATCTTGTCCTGAGGTCCACCGAAGGATCATTCCACACTTTGCCAAAGAGAAAGTCATCATTGGCCTCCGCAAAAAGCGGTGCGAACTCCCCCAGTCTGTCGCGGCCGGCCGTCTGCACGATCTTTTCTCTTTGCGGTGCCGCGGCAGCAGCGGAAACCCTGAACGTTCCGCCCGTCACAAAAAGCAGGCAGGTAAGAAGTCCGATGACGGTCTTTTTCATTTTATTTCTCCTTTTCTCCTGAAGCACTGCAAAATGTACCCGGCCCTGCCGGCTTCCGACAGGAGCAAAACCTGCAGAAAAACTGCGGAGGCACAGGAATGATCTGCTGCCCCTCTGCGGGTCTTTCACTCAGATATTGCGGGCTGCTTCACAGCTCCTTGCGTAATCCTCATCGGATACGGCTTCCAGCCATTCGTTGGACGTGTTTTCTCCGGCAGGATCCATGGCCAGATGAGCGAACCAGGAATCATCGGCCGCACCATGCCAGTGCTTGACGTTGGCCGGGATATTGACGACCGTGCCGGGCGTCATGACAACCGGTTCTTCTCCCCAGGCCTGGTAGATCCCTTTGCCGCCCACGCAGATGAGCAGCTGGCCGCCGCCCTTGTCGGCATGATGGATATGCCAGTTATTGCGGCATCCCGGTTCAAAGGTGACGTTGAAGATCTTGACCTGCTCCGTCGAAACAGGAGCCAGGTAACTCTGACCGACAAAATACTGAGCATAACCGTCATTGGGAGCTCCGATGGGGAACATGATTTCCTGCTGGAACCTGTCCTTATCCGTCAGCGGGGCTTCTTCTGCCCAGACCTTCTTTGCCATGCCGAACGCAGCCCAGGCTTTTGGCCAGCCTGCGTAAAAACCCACATGGGTCAGCACGCCGGCGATTTCTTCCCGCGTCACACCATGCTCCTTCGCATTCTGCAGATGGTACTGCAGTGCGCTGTCGGTCATTCCGGAAGCGACCAGAGCCGTCACCGTGAGCAGGCAGCGCGTCTTTACATCGACGGACGGATCGTTCCAGACCTTGCCGAACAGGAAATCATCATTGGCTTCGGCAAAAAGCGGTGCAAATTGACCCAGTGCCTCACGCCCTGCCGTTTGAACGATTTTTTTCATAATGGAACCCTCTCCTTGCTTATTCCCTGCATCCTGCAGGCAGATATACTGTTTTATATTTATAAGTATAGTAAAGAAACATCTCCTGATACAAATACTTGTTTTTCATGCTTAGCTATGCTTTATAAGCATAGTTTGGCGCAGAAAGCAGTGCGGAGAGGAAAGCCATAAAACGGCAGCAGGGCTGCGGAAGCACCTGCACAAAACGTGCGGTACATCCACAGCCCTGTTATTCCTCTGTGCAAAAAAAGAGGCCGGCTTTCTGCAGCCGGCCCTGTACAGCCATCGGTCAAAAGAGGAATCTTTCCAAAAGCTTCGTTTGATGGACCTGGCTGCGCATCACTTTCCCTGTTTCTGCATCGATGGCAAAACGATAGGTCATTCCATTATTGACGGCAGAAACATCATAGACGAGCGGCTGCTGTCCCTCTTTCTGCGGCCTCTGTCCGTTCCCGCCGCTGGTTCCCGGGCGGTCAGGCCGGAAGGCCGGTGCCCCCTGCTCCTCACCGGGAGCCTGCCGGCCCGCAGGCCCGTTTCCATTCCCCTGAGGTGCATTGCCCTGAGGCCTGTTTCCTTGTGGTGCATTCCCCCGGGGCATATCCTGACGCTGCCCGGACTGAGCCCTGCCCTGGCCATTAGCCGGAGCATTGCCCGGAAAACCCTGGCCCTCTTTCATTTCACCGGAGCCATTCCCGCGGTTCCTGTCCTGCGGCATCTGCCGGTCCTTTTGTCCTTCTTTTTCCTGTTTCTTCTCTTTTTCCTGTCTTTCCTTTTTTATTTTCTTTGCTTTTTCTCCGTCATCCTTCCTGCCGGGGGCCTTGCTCCCGTCACTCAGGCTCAGACGCTGGAACTGCAGGGAATCTGCATCCGTTCCGATCAGAACGGCGACCTGATCACGGACAGCATCCGTGGACAGGATGCTGCGGTGCTGCTGCTCAGCCAGTTTCTGCAGCATCTCCGTACGGGCCATATCCTCTGCTACGCGCTGCGATGCCCGGGCCTTCAGCATGCCCAGACTGCCGGCCGTGCCGACTGCAGCCAGCACGGCAAGGACCGCGGCCCCCTTGCGGAGCCGCTGCGGCGTAACAGTCCGCCGTGCCCACCGGGCCGTCTTTCCAGCCGTTTCTTTCAATGTATCCCACTTCTGTCCGTCCATGATCATAGCCTCCTCTAAAATACGGTGCAGTCCATCCGGATCCTCTGTCTTTCTGCTGCTGCGCAGGGAACGGGACTGCAGACTGATTTGAAATCCGTGCGGGATCTGATTCCTGCAGCAGCGCCGGCACGGATGCGGAAAGAGAAAGGAACCAATGGGTCCTGATCCATCTGTGATTCCTTCCCTTGCTGTTTTCCAATCATAGACGGCGGACATGAAAGCATCATGAATAAAATCAGAAAAATATGCAAACACTCGCCCGCGGGCAGCAGGACCGGATGGAGGCAGCTGGGCGTCCAGCATATTCACTGTCCATATCCTGTAATTATCAGTAATCTTATACAGTCACAAGAAGTCTTATAAACCTAGTCACAATCGATATCGGATGTATTTATTATTCAAATCACACTGGCCATCTGGATATTAAATGTCTTAATTTTTTCACACTTCCGACTGTTCTTAAAAGGCTTTTTATCATGTATAATGAAAGTGAATTGACTGTATCAAACTAAACTGCTGCAGGTGGAATGACTATGGATGATAAAGACTTTACCTTGCTAAAGACTCTCTATGAAGAAAAAAACATCACGCACACGGCAAAGCGTATGTTCATTTCCCAGCCGGCCATCAGTGACCGTCTGAAACATCTGGAAGCTGAATTTGGCTGTCAGCTCTTTGTCCGGCAGCCCCGGGGCATCCAGTTCACACCCCAGGGCGAAGTCCTGATGCGTTACATCAATAAAGCGGCCGAGGGGTACCATCAGGTAAAAAACATCATTTCCTCCCCCGTGGGCGAAACCTTCGGGACGCTCTCCATTTGCTGTTCCACTTTCTTTGCCCGCTATGAACTGCCCGCAATCCTGAGCGGATTCAAAAAGGCCTATCCGGGCGTGGAAGTAAAGGTGAAATCCGGGATAGGCCCAACGTACTACCGTGATTTCCTGAAACGGAAAAGCGATCTCTGCATCCTTCACTTCGATCATGACTGGCCGGAGCAGAAGCAGAAGATCCACAGCGATCCGCTCTGTATCTTCAGCCGGGAGCCAATCGCCCTCGAACAGCTGCCGGCGCTGCCCTACATCCGCTGCACGAGCGGTTTCACCCTGCCTTCCCTCGTAAGGGACTGGTGGTATGCCAGTTACAAGAAACCGCCCACGATCCCTGTGGAAACGGATTCGATGGATGCCGCACTCAGTCTGGCCGAGCACGGGCTCGGCTTTACCATCCTGCCGGAATGCTGCCGCCAAAACGCCGCTTCCATGGATCTTAATGTGATCCGGATCACGAACAAAAAAGGTGAACCGGTCCTTTATGACACCTGGATGTACTACCGCAATACGTATCAGCTCATGACCGGTGCCAGGCTGTTCATCGAATACATAGACGACAGCAAAGTCAATCAATAGACTGCCGTCTCCGGTAAAAAATTGTGGATGATGCGGGTCCGCTCCCCATCGGACGGACACTGAAAAATGGAGCTGTGAAAAAATGCGCAATCATTTTTTCACAGCTCCATTTCTGATGCTTACGGGCCGGAGCCTCCGGCCCGTAAGGGATGGATTCCACGGTATTGGAAGGAGAGCCGCAGCCGTACGCTGCGGTCCTGCAGCCCGGGACTCCCGGTCTCACTCCCGGTTCCCGTCACCCTCCTGTCCCTGCCAGCAGGGCGGCTGACTGTCCTGATTCCAGCAGCCGCGCCGGCCGCCTCTCCAGTGGCGCCCATTCTGCCGGTAGTAGGGGCAGCCGGCCGTATCATCCAGTGCCTGCACGGCTGGCCGTCCCTCCCCGGCTGCCGGCCCGTCCTGAGCGGCAGCAAAGACCCGCGGCCCCGCCAGGGCCCCGCAGGCAAAGAAAGCAGCGGCCATCACGATCATCTTACCTTTTTTATCCATCATCCTCATCCTTTCTGTCCGGAAATATCTTTACTGTTCCCATTATATCCACGGCTTATGCATAAGCTGTGGGAAAAACATGAAGAAAATATGAAGACCACAGCTGCTGCCTCTGTAAAAATGATGATTTCCGGGAGCTCCGGGACGGCGGAGCGGCATTCCTGTACAAAAAAACGGGAACCGGCCAGGATCATCCGGTTCCCGCGATATCCGTTCCTACTTCAGGCTTTCATAAATGCGCTGGAGATTTTCTTCCATCTGCTGCAGATAGTCCCCTTCCCCTTCTCCTCCTTCCAGGGTGTGGATGGGCACTACTTTGGCCCCCACTTCCCGGGCCAGGGCCTCACTCGTTTTAGGGCTCACGGCGGCTTCCGTGAAAATGGTCTTCACCCGGTGCTCCCGGCAGAATTCCACCAGGCCTGCCATCTGGCGGGCATTGGGCTCGCCCGAAGCAAAGACATCTTCCACACTGTGCTGCTGCAGGCCGAAATCGCGGCACAGATAGGCAAAAGCGGCATGGCCTGTAACAAAGTCCCTGCGGGGAAGGGTCCTGAATTTTTTCCCGTACGCATCCGCCAGCTCCTGGAGACGGGCCGTAAATACCGCAGCGTTCTTCCGGTAATATGCCGCATTTGCCGGATCCGCCTCCGCCAGTCCCTCCGCAATGGCGGCCGCCTCCTTCCCGGCACAGGAAGGGCTCAGCCAGGCATGGGGATCATACTGGCCATGTTCCCGGATTTCGTCCGCATCTTCGTTGCGGATGGGTTCCACATCCCGGGAAGCCACGACCTGGACCATTTTTTTGTTTTCCGCAGCCCTGACCATTTCTTCGGCCCAGGGCTCCATCCCAAGTCCCTGGCGGACAAAGACACGGGCCCGGCTCAGCGCCTTCATGCTCTTTGTCGTAGGCTGGAAATCGTGCGGTTCCGTGCCTTCCGGAATCAGCACAGTCACCCTGACCTTATCGCCTCCGATGCTTTCCGTCAGCTCCTTCATGGCATAAAAACTGGCGACTACGGGCATCCTGCCGTCAGCAGGCTGGTCCGTTTCTTTACGGGAAGTGCATCCTGCCAGAAGGAGCAGGCACAGCACACCCAGAATAAGGAATCCTTTCTTCATTGTTTCTCCTTGTGATCGTTTTTCGTTATTTATTGCAAATGACTTGCAAAAACAACGCTATTCTAGCACGAACCACTATTTTCGTCAATAAATGCAAATGCCTTGCATTTCCATTTCATTTCCCTTATAATGGGAATCCGTACGAAAGGAGTATCCCATGCTTTCCCTCGATCATATCGATTTTGCTTATGAAAATGAACCCTATCTGCTCCGGGACCTGACCATGACCATCCAGGATGGGGACTATGTGGCAGTCGTCGGTGAAAACGGCAGCGGCAAAAGCACCCTGATCAAGCTCATGCTCGGTCTCCTGAAGCCCCTGCACGGTTCCATCCGCTGCACCTTCCGCAGGACGGCCTATGTGCCGCAGCCGACGGATCTGATCAACAAACAGTTCCCCATTACTGTGGGCGAGCTGCTCCACTTCCAGCGCCGCGTCCTGGGCATCCGGGAAAAGGATGCTGTGGAGGAGGCGCTGGATCAGGTCAGCATGACCGCGTTCCGCGGGCATCTCGTAGGTACCCTGTCCGGCGGCCAGTTCCAGCGGGTCCTTGTGGCCAGAGCGCTGCTCGGCCATCCGGATTTCATCATCCTCGACGAACCCTCCACGGGCATGGATCTGAAATCCCAGGATCAGCTCTATCCCCTGATCCACGACCTCCACGAGCACCGGGGCGTCACCATTGTGACAGTGGAACACAACCTGCGCTACGCGGCGCACAATGCATCCCGTTTTTACCATATGGTGAACGGGCGGGGGCATTTCTGCACGCCCGCCGACTATACGCGGGAATATCTGCAGGAAAACGGAGGCGGCTGCCATGTTTGACTATGCTTTTATGCGCAATGCCTTTCTGGTTTCCCTCCTGATTTCCCTGCTCTGTCCCCTGATCGGGACATTCCTGGTCCTGCGCCGTTATTCCATGATCGGCGATGCCCTGAGCCATGCCTCCCTCGCCGGTGTCGCCGCCGGCTTCCTGTTCCATACAAGCCCCATCGTCAGCGCTTTTTGCCTGACCTCCTTCTTCGGACTCCTCATCGAAGCCCTGCGGGAAAAATTCCGGCGCTATGCGGAACTGACCCTCGTCATCGTCCTGTCCCTTTCCGTCGGCATCGCCATCACGCTTGTCAGCTCGGGTGTGGTCAAGACCAATATCGATTCATTCCTCTTTGGCAGCATCCTGACCGTCAGCCGCGGCGAAGTGATCACGGTTGCCGTGCTGACAGCCGTCTCCCTCCTCACGGTCATCGGGCTCTATCCGCAGCTTGTGATGCTCGCCTTCGATGAAGACGGAGCCCGCATTTCCGGAGTCCGTCACAAAACCATCAACTACATCTTCGCGCTCCTCGTGGCTGCGACGATTTCCGTATCCATCCGCATCGTAGGCATCCTTGTCATCAGCTCCCTGATCGCCCTGCCCGTCGCAACGGCACTCCAGTTCCAGTACGGCTTCAACAGGACCATGCTCCTGTCCGTCGGTTTCAGCCTGCTCGACATCATGTCCGGTCTCTTCCTGTCCTATGAAGTCGGTGCAGCCCCGGGCGGCATCACGGCCATTACATCCGTCCTGATCCTGCTCCTCGTCATAGCCGTGCAGGAAGTCAGGGGCCGTCTGCAGAGAAGGAGGCAGCTGTGACCAGCACACTGACTGCGGAAGCGATCATCCGCCAATATCATCTGAAACTGACAGCCCCCCGCCAGCAAGTCCTGGAACTGCTGCTTTCCCGGCAGGAAGTCCTGACAGCCGACGAAATCTACGAAGCCCTGACCCAAAAGGGCTCCGCTCTCAATTTTTCTACGGTGTACCGCACCCTGGAAACCTTTACAAAAAACAAGATCACGGAAAAAGTGCAGATTCCCGGCTCCCGCAAATCAGGATTCCTGCTCTTTACCATGAGCCACACGCATAATCTGATCTGCCTTGGCTGCCACAAAGTCATCCCCATCCACGGCTGTCCCCTGAAGGCTTTCAATGAGGAGCTGGCTGCGGAAACGAACTTCGATATCGTCGGCCATGACCTGACGGTCTATGACTACTGTGAAAAGTGCCGCCGGACACACCCGTCACGGCAAAAATAAAGGAGTGGTTGTTTATGGAAATGAAGACCTTGATCGATCTGTATGAAACCTGCCGCACCTACCGCCGTTTCAGGCAGGAACCGCTGAGCCGGGAATTCCTGACGGCCCTTGTGGATACGGCCCGCAAGCGGAGCAACGGGCGCAACAAGCAGCCCTGGCACTATTACATCGTCGCAAGCAGGGAAAATGTCGCGGCCCTGCAGCCCCTTGTCCACTGGGCTGCCGCCCTGCCCAAAGAAATCGGCACTCCCAAACCGGGCGAACAGCCCGTGGCCTTCATCGTCATGGCAAGGGAAAATGAAGACCCTGCTTTCAACCTGACGGATGCGGGCATCGCGTTCGACACAATCGCCCTGCTCGCCATTTCCCAGGGAGTAGGGACCGCTCTCCTCGGCGCAGTCAACCGGAAAGAGATTCAGAAATGCCTTGCCATCCCGGAAGATCAGGAAGTCATCTTCGCCATCGGTCTCGGGTACCCGGCCCACAAAAGCACCATTGTGCCGTTACAGGACAAGGCCCGTACGGACTACTATGTCGATGCGGACCGGGATTATTATGTACCAAAGAAGGCCCTGGAAGATGTCATGCAGTACCGCTGAAAGTGCATTTGATTCCGTAAATTCTTTTACAGTTTTTCGTAAAAACGAAAAACTTGAAAATTCTTTTTGACAAGTTCCCGCTTTCGTGGTAGACTTGCGCCATCAATTGAATATAGTTGCGATGAAGAGAAGAGTACATGGAAGGAAATGGCACAGAGAGCTCCTCTATGGTGAAAGGGAGCGCAGGGAATTCCATCGAAGATGGCCTCGGAGCAGACTGGTCGAATCGTTAGACCGTCCGGGCGCACCCGTTACAGTGCTATGGTATTCAGGACTTCGGTCTGCGTACCTGAAGAGGCCTGATCCGTGAGGATCGGGTGAAATTGGGTGGTATCACGGTGCTTCCGTCCCTTTGGGGACGGAAGTTTTTTATTTTACAGCAAAAATACATTGATCTTACAGGAGGAATCTACCATGAGTAAAAATTACAAATTCGAAACGCTTCAGCAGCATGCAGGGCAGGTGCCCGATCCGACGACGGGAGCCCGGGCCGTCCCCATCTACCAGACCACGAGTTACGTCTTTGCGAACACGCAGGACGGCGAGGACCAGTTCGGCCTGAAAAAACCGGGCTTCATCTATTCCCGTCTTGCGAACCCGACCTGGGATGTCCTCGAAAAGCGGATCGCTGCCCTGGAGGGCGGAACAGCTGCCCTCGCCACAGCGACGGGAGCCGCAGCCATTTCCCTCTCCCTCCTCAACCTTGCCGGGGCCGGTGACGAAATCATTGCAGCACCGACGCTTTACGGCGGCACGATAGAACTCTTCTCGGACACTTTCAAGCATCTTGGCATTACCGTCAAATACGCCGACCCCGATGACCCGCAGTCCTTTGCGGCGCTGATCACGGACCGGACAAAAGCCATCTACCTGGAAAGCCTGGGCAACCCGGCCATCAACATCCCCGATTTCGAAGCCATTGCGGCGATCGCCCACAAGAACGGGATCCCTGTGCTCGTGGACAATACCTTCGCGACGCCCTATCTCTTCCGTCCCTTCGAACACGGATGCGACATCGTCCTCCACTCGGCCACGAAATTCATCGGCGGCCACGGCACCACCCTGGGCGGCCTGATCGTGGAAAAAGGTGATTTTGACTGGGAAGGTTCCGGCCGTTTCGAGGAACTGGTACAGCCCGACCCCTCTTACGGCGGCCTGAGCTTTGTCAGGGATGTGCCCGGCGCCAGCTTCGTGACCCGCGTCCGCGCCAAGTATCTCCGGGATCTGGGCGCCTCGCTGAGCCCCTTCAACGCCTGGCTGCTCATCCAGGGCCTGGAGACCCTGTCCCTGCGCATCGAGCGCCACGTGGCCAACGCCCGGAAGATTGCGGAATTCCTGGAAAACCATCCCAAGGTCACGAAAGTCAATTATCCGTCCCTGCCCAGCTCCCCGTATCACAAGCTGGCAGAGAAATATTTCCCCAAAGGGACCGGCTCCATCTTCTCCTTTGAACTGCAGGGCGGCCGGGACGCGGCCCGCCGCTTCATCGACGCCGCGGAGATCTTCTCCGACCTGGCCAATGTGGGAGATTCCAAGTCCCTCCTCGTACATCCGGCCTCTACGACCCACCAGCAGCTGAACGAACAGGCCCTGAAGGCAGCGGGCATCACCAGCGGCACGATCCGTATCTCCGTCGGACTGGAAAATGTGGATGACCTGCTGGCAGACCTCGAGCAGGCCCTGGAAAAGGCCTGACCGTCCGCATCATCCAAAGCCGCACAAGAGCAGCGGAGCCCCTATGTTCCACTGCTCCGTCCGGCTGAGCGGGCAAATCAGCCGGGTCTGCCGCCCTGTAGTACCGGACACGTGCTGCAAGGCATTTTTACAGCCTGCCTGAGGAAATATCGGTTTTTCAAGGAGGAACCATCCTATGCCAATCAAAGTCAATGATCAGTTATCTGCCATCGAGAACCTCCGCAAAGAGGGAATCGTCACCATTACGAAACACCGTGCCGCCACGCAGGATATCCGTCCTCTGAAGATCCTGATCCTGAACCTCATGCCGCTGAAAAAGCCGACGGAACTGCAGCTGCTGCGCCTGCTCGGGAACTCCCCCATCCAGATCGAGATCGATTTCTGCCGCACGGTCACCCACGAAGCGACCCACACGGATACGTCCTACCTGGATTCGGCCTACCTGGACTTCGATGATATCAAGGGCCGCCGCTATGACGGATTCATCGTCACCGGCGCTCCTGTGGAATGCTACGAATTTGAAGACGTCGATTACTGGAAGGAATACACGGCCTACCTGGAATGGGCCAAGACCCATGTATTTTCTGTGCTCTACTACTGCTGGAGCGCTCAGGCCGGCCTGTATTACCATTACGGGATCAAGAAATTCCTCCTCAAGAAGAAGCTTTTCGGCATCTACCAGTATGGCCTGACCACGAAATACCATCCTCTGCTCCGGGGCTTCGATGACCGCTATTTCATCCCTCAGTCCCGCCATACGGATATCGACCATGCCGCTGTCGAAGCCAATCCGGAACTGACCGTCCTGTCCCGTTCGGCATATCACGGTGTCAATATCGTGACAGCGGAAAACATCCGCCGCATCTTCGTGCTCGGCCATTTCGAATACGACCGGCGCACGCTGGAGCAGGAATATATCCGTGACAAAGCCAAGGGAATGGATCCGGATCTTCCGAAGTATTATTATCCCGGCAATGACCCGTCCGAACCGCCGGTCTTCAAATGGTGCTCCTACGCCCACCTCTTCTATACCAACTGGATCAATCTGGTCTACCAGGAAACCCCGTATGACCTGGATCAGCTTGAACCGCTGAAATAAGCACAACGCAAAAACAGCTGCCTGCATGGATCTTCCGGACCCATACAGGCAGCTGTTTTTGCGTTGTTCCACAGGCTGCAGGAAAATATCCCTTCAGCGCACTGCATACTGCTCCCCGGCAGCATCCCAGCCAATCCGCATGACCTTGGCCGCCGAATCGAGGAAGAGGACGGCTTCGCTGTCCCGGATCTGGAGCGGGCTGTTGAATACTTCTTCCGGGACAAAGCCCGCCACAGGCAGCGGACGCACGTATCCCATGGCATCGCTGCCAATGACGGACACATCTTCCAGCCGGGTCCTGCCGGTACCTCTGCTGCCATAGGAAAGGACGAGCAGATCTTCCTTCCTCTCGCGGAAATGCAGTTTATACATCACATATTCCGCACCTTTCTGGAACGTGCAGAGCTGGATCTTCCCCTGATCGAGATAGGCAAGCACCATGACCCGCCTGCCGCCGACAGGATCTGCCTGCGTTCCCGTGATGGGGCAGGCTGCGGTCCCGTTGAAATTGACGGACAGTGCCGGCTGCAGATGGCTGGCCGAAGTAAAGCCGTATTTTTGTGCAAAGAACTGGGCGGTCTCCCCCCTGGCGGAAAATCCGGCAAGGCTCAGGAGCAGCAGTGCGGCCGCAGCCATTTGTTTTTTCATGGCACAGTCCTCCTTTGTGGCAAATAAGAGCCGTGAGCTGCATCAGGCTCCGTTTCCTTACTCGTATTATAGAAAACTTCCCTGGAAAGTACAATCCAAAATCCCCATCTCCGGAGATCCGCTGCTTCATTCCTCCAGGCTCTGGCGCAGCCGTCTGACGCCCTCCAGGATATCCCCCCCGGCGATGCCGGCAAAAGAAAGCAGGAATTCCGGGGCCTTTTTCTTCTTCCCGGAACGGACGGGCATGACGCGCACTCCCTGCCGGAGGGCCTTGTCAGCCAGTGCCTCCGCTGTCCCGTCGTACTGCAGGGCAATATGGAGATGGAGCCCTGATTCGAAACGGACGATCCGTGCTTTGCTGCCAAAAACTTCCCGGAGGCTCGCCTGCAGGAGAGAACTTTTTTCGAGGTAGCGCTTGCGCAGCTTCTTCACATGCCGCGTCAGGTGCCCTCCCTCGATATAATCGGCCAGGGCCAGCTGCTCCACCGTGGACGAAGTCTGATTGAACAGGCCCGCGGCCCGGTGATATGCCGGCAGCAGTTTGTCCGGCAGCACCAGGTAACTGATCCGCAGGGACGGCAGCAGGATGCGCGAAAAGGATCCGATATAAAGGATCTGTTCCCGGTTCCCAAAACTGTGCAGGGCTGGCACGGGCCTGTGCAGATAGCGGAATTCCCCGTTATAGTCATCTTCGAACAGATAGACCCGTTCCAGCTGGGTTGCCACGATGAGGTTGTTCCGTTCCTGTTTGGACAGGGACCGTCCCTTGTACGGATTGGTCGGGCTGATCATCAGCACATCGGGCCAGTGTCCCCGGGGCTCGGCCGGATCAAAAAGCACGGCCTCCCAGCCCATGAGGCGCGCCATTTCCTCCGCCTGAGGAAAGCCCGGAGCTTCGAACCCGATGCGCCGCTCCCGCACCGGAAGCAGCGGCAGGACCGTCAGAAGCAGTGGCTGCAGCCCTGCTCCCACGATGATCTGCTCCTTGCTGCAGACCACGCCGCGGGCCTCGTAACTGTAGCGGGCCAGGGCCTCCCGCAGGCGCTCCTCCCCCTGGGGATCGCCATACCCGGCAAGACTGGATGGATCCCGCAGTACCCGGTTGAGGGAACGGTGCCAGAGCGCCGCGTCAAACGCGTCCATATCCACATAGCTGTTTGAAAAGTCGTACCGTACCGTCCGCGTGCTCTCCCTGGCAGGCCCGGGCAGGGATGCTTTTTCCTGCCGGACGGGATGATACGCTGCCACCAGATAGCCCCGGCTGGGCAGGTTCTGCACATAGCCTTCATCGATGAGGAGCTCATAGGCATTCTCCACGGTCGTGCGGCTGATCTTGAGATCCCGGATCAGCGTCCGGATGGACGGCAGGCGTTCCCCCGTCATCAGGCGGTCCGCCTCGATCTCGTCGCGGAAATACTGTGCCAGCTGGCGGTACAGGGGCCCCTGATTGGATTTTGGGATAAAATTAAAGATTGTAGCCATGCCGTGCTCCTTTTTTCCTGCAAATAATAGAACTATTATAGCACGGGTGCATAAAAAAATCCCCCGTATCGAAAGAAATACAGGGGAAAACAGGAAACCATGAAAGCGCCGGAGGCGCTGTCCTGCCGTACAGGACAGGGACCGGGGCGCTTCGGGAGGTTGCTCATTTCAGGAACCGGGACACGAGTGCGTAAATGGTGATGGCCGTCGCAAAGATGTAGCAGACAGTCATGCTGATCTGCAGCAGTCTTGGCGGTTTCATGCCCAGGTTGATGTCACTGCGCCAGATGAGACGGGTTACAAAGAAGCCCGCTGTCGGTGTTCCGATGGAAGTGGCGAGGTTGGCGAGGAAGATCAGCTGCGTCGGGGAACCG
The DNA here is from genome assembly GCA_900315205.1 of uncultured Acidaminococcus sp. Classification (GTDB taxonomy): domain Bacteria; phylum Bacillota; class Negativicutes; order Acidaminococcales; family Acidaminococcaceae; genus Acidaminococcus. The sequence continues at coordinate 1,288 of OMYF01000028.1, read as the reverse complement.
CTGTACATGAAGCAGACGATCACGCCAAAGAGCAGACAGGCTACACAGGTCCAGCGGACACGTTTGGTTTCAAGGCCCACATCCCAGCCCAGGCCGGCATTGAGGAGCACAACACCGCGCTGCGTGTTGCCGAGAAGGCTTGAAAAAGCAGCTCCCAGGAGAGCAAGACCCATAACTGGATTGGCATAGCTGCCGAGCACCGGTTTCAGCATCGCCGCCATCTGGGCGGGCGCCTTGATGCGCAGACCTGCCGGGTGGAGTACGATCGCGCCGACCGTGATGATGGCGCCGGAAATCAGGATGACCGTAATGACATGGGCAATGCCGTCAGCCAGCATGGTACCATTGAAAAGGTCCGTCTTTTTCCACTTTTTTTCCGCTCCCAGATACGTTCCGTAGACACCGGCCGTAATGGCTGCATGGGTACTGATGAAAGCCAGTGAATTCAAGATACTGTTCGGAGGGAAGTGCCAGTGCGTGAAACCACTGACAAAAGGCCCGATTTCCGGTCCCCCCGTCGCGGCAAGGGTTGCATAAAAAGCGGCGATCATCCCTATGATGCAGATCAGCACGCCTTTTTCCACTTTGGAATACGTGTTCTTGGAAAAATACATGTAGAGCAGGATCGCGAGCATGATCAGAGCCCCGAGTTTCCAGTCGATCCCGAAAATCAGGTTCATGCCGGCACCGCTGCCTGAAATGTTGCCGAATGTAAAGAAAAGACAGGAGAAGAAAAGGCAGATCCCGACGAACGCCGCGGCACCTCTCCCGTAATAATGGCTGATGGCATGGACAATGGGCATTCCCGTCAGCATCGCAATCCGGTAGCATGTGAGCATGAAGGTGATCCCCATGATGAAAATCGGAATGAAGAGCCAGAGGAGTTCGTATCCATAATTGGCACCCAGCATGGAAGCCGTCGTGATGGCGCCCGGGCCGATGACGACTCCCGTCAGGATGATGCCGGGGCCGATGCGTTTCAGGAGCTGTCCTGCAGAAAGTCTGGGAACTGTATCCGGATCAAAGCCAAGTTTTTCGATGTACATTTTTTCCATCCTTTACATAAAATGCGGTGCACAGTGACCAATCACCGTGCACCGCATAGTGCTTCCTCAATCGCTGCAGCGGCGATTATTTTTCAAACGGAGTCATGTCGATCTTGGGCAGGCCGCTCTTTTTGAGGCCTTCGGCGACCCAGTCTTTTTCTTCCTGGGACAGCGGCAGGACGGGCTTGCGCATCAGAGCGGAAGTGAACACGCCTCTCTGATACAGGGCTTCCTTCAGGCGG
>OMYF01000026.1 GCA_900315205.1 uncultured Acidaminococcus sp. | reverse complement strand
GCGCTCTGAAGAAGTCACCCATGGTCCCACATGTGGGATTTAAAAACGGGAGAATTGGAGGCTATACGGCCAGCAGCACAGCAATAGGTCACTTAAGCTCCATTTTTCGCATTTAATTAGGCTATGACACAATCTTATATGGGTATCCCGAGAAAACGTTGACACATACCCGGATTTTCTCTTTTTGAGCTTTTCTTTACAATTGGCAGGAAGTAAAGTAAAATTGTATGCGGGTTTTTCTGCACGTTTTCGGATTTTTTCAGGATGCAGCTGGAGTATCGGGGGAACTGGACGAAAAAAGAAAGCGGAACAGATCCATGGAGGAGGACATTCCCGGGCCGTGCGCCCCGGAGAGGATGTACCGCTTCCCGGACGGTACTGCAGCTGCCAAAAACTTGTGAGGTGAAGAGGTTGAATCTCTATCTGGTTGTCATCATTGGATATGCCTGCCTTCTGGTACTCCTCGGGTATCTGATCGGTCATCATGTCAAGGGAACATCCGATTTCTTTGTGGGCGGACGGACTTTCAGCTGGCAGCTTCTTTTTACGACGCTGATCGCTGCCAATATCGGAGCCGGTTCCACCGTCGGGGTGACGGGCCTGGCGTACAAGTACGGCGTCTCCAGCTGGTGGTGGATCGGCTGCAGCGGTCTGGGTTCTCTGCTCCTGGCGTATGTGGTCGGCCCCGCGGTCTGGCGTGTTGCCAAGAAAAAGAATTTCCTCACCATGGGGGACTACCTGGATTACCGGTATTCTCCGGCGTTCCGCTGCGTCACGTCCATCCTGATGTCGCTGGGGACGCTGGCACTTTTCTCGGGCCAGCTCCTCGGGATCGCCTGGATCCTCAATGTGGCGGCGGACATTCCCAAAGTCTATGGGATCATGATTGCGGCTGTCGTGGTGACGATCTATTTCTCGTCGGGCGGCCTCAAGTCCGCAGCCATCGTCAATATCATTGAACTGGCGGTCATCCTGCTAGGGTTCTGCCTCGCTGTGCCCTATGCCCTGCAGTACGTGGGCGGCTGGGAAGGCATCCATACGGCCGTGGCATCCCATCTGGGGGATCCCCAGGCCGTGGCCCGGTATTTTTCCTGGGACGGGATGGGGCAGTCCGCCATCATCGGCTATTTCGTCATGCTGACACCGGCTTTCTGCATCTCCCCGGGCCTGATCGGGAAGATCTACAGCGCCCGTGACGAAGCTGCCATCCGCAAGGGGACGCTGCTGAACGGCATCGTGCAGCTGCTCTTCGCTTTTCTGCCGATGCTGATCGGGATGTGCGCTTTTGCCGCGTTCCCGGATCTTTCGAACCGGGAACTGGCCCTGCCAAAGGTAATGCGGGAAATGCTGCCCTTCGGCATCTCTGCCCTGGCACTTTCCGCCATTTTCGCCGCCGAGATCAGTACCTGTGACACGGTCCTCTACATGCTTGCCACGTCCCTCAGCAAGGATCTGTACAAGACGTTCATCCGTCCCAGGGTCACGGACGATGAACTGCTCCATGTGACGCGCATCATTACGGTTGCCTGCGGCATCATCGGTGTATTCGCTGCATATTACATGGCAAATATCATCACGGCCATGGCGATTTTCTATTCCCTCATGACGGCGAGCATCGCTGCACCGTTCCTCTTCGGTCTTTTCACGAAGCGGGCTTCCGTTGAGGGCGCATTCCTTTCTGCCATCGTCGGCGTGGGGGTTGTGCTGGGCCTGCGCATCTTCAATGCGGGAAAGGGCATCGGCATCCTGAATGCCACGTCGACCGGCATCCTGGCTGCAGCACTCATCATGGCAGTCAGTCTTTTCGTATTGCCTGATAAAAAGGACGATTCGCGTGAATAATTCTGTTAAACAGCTGACAATGCTGGTATTTACAATGCTCCTGTGGCTGCCGGAAGGCTGTCTTGCCGCCGCTGCTGCGGGAAACACAAAGCCCGCGGCCCCGGTCCGTTCCGGAGCCGCCCCGGCCGCTCAGGGCAAGATCGTCGCCTCCATCGAAGGCAGTAAGATCACCCTGCCTCCGTTGCTCACGCTGGAAGCCCGGCGGGAGAGGAGGATGGCCGGCAGGGCCGTCAATGATCCGAATCTGAAGCTGATTTCCGACCGGCTCATGACGCAGGCATCCATCTGGCATATCCCGGAAGATTACAAGACCGTACCCATTATGGGGGACGCCGATGTGACACCGACCCAGGCCGTTGCCCTGCTCGAACTGTACAATCCGCGCCTGCCCATTGCGGCGACGCCTGAAGAAATCGTGGATTTCTATTACAACGAGGCCCGGCAGGAGGGAATCCGCTGGGATCTGGCCTTCTGCCAGGCTCTCCTGGAAACAGGCTTTTTCACCTTTGGCGGGGATGTCGTGCCGGAGCAGAATAATTTCTGCGGCCTCGGGACGACGGGCGGCGGTGTCCGGGGGGCTTATTTCGCAAGTCCCGCTCTCGGCGTGAGGGCCCATATCCAGCACCTGATGGCGTATGCAACGGACCGGGTGCCACGGACGCCCATCATCGATCCGCGCTATGATCTCGTGACGAAGATCAAGAAAAACCAGGGCTATGCCACGACCTGGGCCCAGCTGAACGGGACCTGGGCCATGGGCAGTTATTACTCCGAAAAAATCATGAATATCCATGAACAGATGAAAGACATGATTTCCGTGTCAGGCGGAAACATCAAATTATAGAGGTGCATCCTGATGCATGTTGTGTTGGTAGAACCGGAAATTCCGGGAAATACGGGAAATATCGCCCGTCTCTGTGCAGCTGCGGGGGCAGAGCTCGATCTGGTGCGGCCCCTTGGCTTTTCTGTGGATGACAGGCATCTCAAACGGGCCGGGCTCGATTACTGGCATCTGCTCGACATCCATTATTACGATTCCGTGGAGGAGGTCCTTGCAGAATATGCGGACCTGCCCCGCTATCTGCTGACGACACACGCCCATAAATCCTATGCGCGCGTCCATTACGGCCCTGATTCGCTCCTGATCTTCGGGAAGGAATCAGCAGGGCTTGATCCGGCGTTCCGTGAGAAGTATGCGGAGGATTGTGTCCGCATCCCCATGCTGCGCGAAGCCCGGTCGCTCAACCTGGCCAACTCTGTGGCCATCGTCCTTTATGAGGCCCTGAGACAGAATGATTTCGATTTACAGGAGGGAACCATATGATTTGCATTAAGGAATTCGATTTCGATGCAGCCCACTATCTCCCCGATTACCATGGCAAATGCGAGCATCTCCACGGCCATACATATAAACTGGTTGTCAAAGTGGAAGGGACCCGGGATGCCGAGGGCATGGTCCTCGATTTCGTGCAGTTCAAGCGTACCGTGAAGGATCTTGTCATCGCAAAGCTCGACCATACCTGCCTGAACGATTTGCTGCCCCAGCCCTCGGCCGAGAATATCGCCGTCTGGGTCTGGCAGCAGCTGGAAAGACCGCTGCACGGACCCAATTACAGGCTGTGTGAAGTGCAGGTCTGGGAGACCCGGACCAGCGGACTGGTTTACAGGGGGGAAGAATGCTGAAAGACGTACAGGCACAGAAAGATCTTCGCCATATCCCGCTGAAACATGTGGGGATCAAGGACCTGCGGTGGCCCATCCAGCTGAAAGACCCAAAAAATGGGGTCCAGCACTCTGTCGCCACGGTGAAGCTGGCAGTGGATCTGCCCCATGAACAGCGCGGCACCCATATGAGCCGTTTCGTGGAATGTCTGAAACTGATGGGGCCCGTGCATCCGCATGGTCTTGAAGCCATGCTCGATACCCTGAAGGAAAAGCTGGGTGCGCAGAAGGCGCTCATCGAGCTGGATTTCCCTTATTTTATCGAAAAGCAGGCTCCCGTGTCGGGCCAGACCTCATTCCTTGACGTATCCTGCCATTACCGGGCCGAAAAGGGGGAGAAGTTCCTCCTCGATGTCGGTGTGGACGTACCCATCCATACCCTCTGTCCCTGCTCCAAGGAAATCAGCAGGTACGGGGCGCATAACCAGCGCGCCTGGGCCCGCATGGTCATCCGTTCGACAAAACCGGTCTGGATCGAAGAACTGGTGGATGTGGCAGAAAAATCCGCTTCCTCCCCGCTTTATTCCCTGCTGAAACGGCCGGACGAGAAATTCGTCACGGAAGAAGCGTACGAGAATCCCCGCTTCGTCGAAGACGCGACGCGCGAAATTGCGAGCCGCCTCAACGCGGATGAGCGGATCGAATGGTACCGCGTGACCGTGGAAAGTGAAGAAAGCATCCATAACCATAATGCTTTTGCCTGTGTGGAAAAAGGAGACTGACATGTATCTTTCCATTCCCTGCGATCAGGTCGCTTATGAGCTGTCCCGGATGGACATCCATCCGGTGGGTCAGAAAATCATGGCTGGCAAGGCGCTCTGGCGTCCGGTCAAGATTTTCCGCGTCAAATCTCCCGCCGCCAATATCATCAAGCAGGAATGCCTTGCCATCGGCGCCGAATGTGCCGATGAGAAGGGGACCGTCAACTGTGCTTCGGAATATACGGATATCCTTTTGCTGGGCCGGCGTGACCATTATGAGCGGCTCATCAGCAAACTGTCCACGATGGCAGCCTGGTTCGGCATCGGGCAGGTCGTGGACGACCTGAAAGCCTTCCTTTGCCCGGAGAAACCGGAAACGGTCCTCGCTGACGGACGGATCCTTTCCTACAGCCATATGTGTGTCATGGGGATCCTCAATGTGACGCCCGATTCTTTCTATGCCGGGTCCCGCGTCGCAAGCGGCAGCGTGCTCCTTGCCAGAGCGGCAAAGATGCTGGAAGACGGAGCGGAAATCCTCGATGTCGGCGGGGAGTCGACCCGCCCGAATGCGGATCCCGTTACGCCCGAAGAAGAGCAGAGCCGCGTCGTCAAAGCGGTGGAGGTGCTGCAGAAGCATTATCCCGAGGCCGTCCTTTCCGTGGATACGTACCACGCCGCGACGGCAGAGGCCGCCCTTGCCGCAGGAGCCCATATCATCAACGATGTGACAGCCGGCACGGCCGATGCGGCCATGCTTGATGTCTGCCTGAAATATCGGGCGCCCCTCATCCTCATGCATATGCGCGGCACCCCGCGGACGATGGTGCGCCCGGAGCTGGAACAGTACCATAATACCGCGGAGGATGTGGCTGCCTATCTTCTCCAGCGGGCGGACGTCTGCCTTGAGAGGGGCTTTACAAAGAAACAGCTGATCCTTGATCCGGGTCTTGGGTTCGCCAAGAATGTGGAAGGGAACCTGGAACTGTGCAAAGGGCTGGCTGAACTGACGGGTCAGGGTATGCCCGTCCTGCTGGCCGGTTCCCGGAAACGTTTTGTCGGAGCCGTGCTGGGAGGTCTGCCCGCGGAGGAACGCCTCGAAGGGACGATGGCCTTGTCAGCAGCCGCCGTCTATGCCGGGGCCCAGATGGTCCGGGTCCACGACGTCAGGGAAAATGTGCGGCTGATCCGCATGCTGGAGGCGATTCGGGCATGCCGGCAATAGCGTATATAGCCCTTGGCAGCAATCTGGGCGACCGGGAAAAGAACCTTAAGACGGCATTTGCCCTGATGCAGGAACGGGGAATCCGGATCAGGCGTGTCTCTTCGTTTTACCGTACTGCACCCTATGGCGTGACGGACCAGCCGGACTTTTTGAACGCTGCCTGTGAGGCAGAATGGGACGGTGATCCCGAAAGCCTGCTCCATACGCTCCTCCGCATCGAACTCGATATGGGCAGAGAGCGCAAACGCCACTGGGGAGAGCGCAACATCGACCTCGATCTGATCCTCTTCGGGGATGCCGTGATCCACAGCAGGGACCTGACGCTGCCCCATCCGGACATGGCAAACCGGTCCTTTGTCCTTGAGCCGCTCGCGGAAATCGCTCCCCGGGCGGTCCACCCGGTCCTTCACCGGACCATCGGAGAATTATGGGAAGCCCTGAAAAACAGGGGAGACGCTGACTGATGCAGCCGGCATCCCTGCACCGGTTTCCGGAGACCGGGCTTCACAAACTTTTGGAAGGAAAGCTGGAAGTGATGATATGAAAGAACGAATCAAAGTGGGCTGCATGCTCATATTCCTGTACGCACTGCTTACCATGGCAGGCCGTGCCTTTGTCCTTGTGCCGGGTGTCCCGGACCTGCATCTCAGCGCGCTCCTGTCCCTGACGTACGGGATGCTCTTTGGCCGTTTTGGCGCCTTCATGGCCGGCCTGGGAGCACTCCTCGGAGCCATGGCCGTGCTGGCCCAGCCCGTGCTTTTTCCGTTTGAATTCCTGACGGCCTTCTTATCGGCCTATCTGCCCTTCCGCGTTTGGCAGGGCATGCGGAGCGAGCGGGAACCCGTCCTCCTTGTCTATGACGGCAGGACGCGTACCATGGCACTCGTCCTGTCCATCCTGTCCGCGGTCCCCGTGGGACTCTGGATGGCTTTCGGTGCTGAAATGCTCAAGATCGTCCCCTTTACGCGGGCCTTCCTGCCCGTGACGGTCCCGACGCTGCTTTTTTCCATCATCGGCGGACAGACTGTCTTTTCCTACGCCGGCCGCTACTTTTTCCTGGAAGGCGGCAAGGCACTGTGGGAACCGCTCAAAGACGACCGCTGGACATCCCATCTGCTGGCCGTTGCGATTTTGCGGATCACGCTGACGGCGCTCGCCGTAGCTGCAGGATTCTGCTGGCTCTTCCAGTCCGATTTCGGCCAGCCCGTCATCCAGTACACCATCGGTGCCCTGAGTGTGGTCATCCTGATCATGACGGGAATGTAAGGAGCCCTGTGCCATGTATACCTTTACGCTAGTCATCCAGATTATCCTGCTGCTTACCTTTCTCTGGGCCATCAGCACGATTTTTGTGGGGATGATCACGCGCAAACGGAAAACCGGTCCGGTGACGGATACGAAGCGTTTCGCCATCGTTATCTGTGCCCATAACGAGGAACGCGTCCTGGGAAAGCTCCTCCAGAGCCTGCTCGACCAGCAGTACGACCCTGACGCGTACCATATCTTCCTCCTGGCCGACCATTGTGATGACCGTACCGCGGACATCGGCCGGAGCTTTGCCGGAGTGACCGTGCTGGAGCGGCAGGAAGGGCCACGGACCGGCAAAGGAGCCGTCCTCGAGTGGGGGATGGCCATCCTCCTTGCAAAGTATGCCGATGCTTTCACCCATGTCATCGTCTTCGATGCCGACAATGTGGCCGATCCGCATTTCCTTGCGGAAATGAACAGGAGTTTCTGCAGCGGGGCCCGTCTCGTCATGGGCAACCGGCTGCCCCTCAATCCGTATGACAATCTGATCAGCGAGTGGTATTCGATGTACTGGCTCACGGTGGATACCCTTTACTGCCGGCCCCGGTACAATGTGTACATGCCAGCCATCATTTCCGGTACGGGTTTTGGCTTTGAACTGTCCCTGATCCGCCGGCACGGCTGGCATACGGTGACAAAGACGGAAGACATGGAATTTTCGATGCAGCTGAATTTCCGCGGTGTCTTTGCGGACTATCAGGACAATGCCCGTTTCTATGATGAACAGCCGATCCATTTCCGGACCATGGTCAGCCAGCTGCGGCGCTGGTGCACGGGCAATTATCAGATTGCCCGGTCCTACCGGAAAATCTGGCTTGAACATTTCCGCAATGAACCGGATCCGCGGCTCATCGATAATTTCATCCCCATCCTGATGTGCACGCTGTTCGGCGTCTACTTCATCTGCCATGTCCTCTGGCTGCTTTACAGTGCGGCTGCGGGACTGCCCCTGTATACCCTGAAAGACGCGGTGTGGTGGATCTTCCTCTATACGCTGAGCGTCAGTGTCGGGTACCTGTCCGTCAGACTTGGCGGATTCAGCGTGCGGAAGATGCTGCCCGGGATCCTGACGTGCGGATTCTTCTGCATCCTGATCTGCCTCGTCGCGGTGAGCGCTCTTTTCTGTCCGGCCAAACAGTGGGTGCCCATCGATCATGTGCATATGGGCGGACCCGAAGGCTGAACGACGCTGACCTGCGGAGGGGCGCCATCCGTATGCCGGACCGGATCCTGCCTCGGCAGCCGGTTTGGCTCCTTTTGAAAAGTCTGATATAATACGGTGAGGAGGGGATTGCCATGAAAAAAGTGACCGTCTTTTCAATCGCTGTTTTCCTTGTGCTGAGCCTTGCCGCTTCCTGCCTTGCTGCTTCGACAGTCAGCAAGGACGGTTATTTCAAAGGGATCAAACTATGCGGAAAAGTAAGGGTCGTAGAGTACAATCCTGATATCAAAGTCCAGGTCGTATCGAGTTTCCCCGACCTTAATGTAAAAGTCGTGGATCACTTTCCGGATCAGATCGGCGAGTGGCAGTTTGTCGAATACGGCGAAGATTTTACCATCCAGTTCGTGGAACATTTTTCAGATATCCGCATCCGGTACGTGACGTCCTTCCCGGGTGTACCCTGACGGGGAATGATCAGGGGCCTGCCATGGCGCTTCACACCTGGCAGGTTTCTTTTGTATGTTCGTGCCGGGCGGCGGGCCTTACCCGGCAGCTTGATAAGGAGGGATATTCATGGGACGGATGCTCATTACTTTTGGGGTCCTCCTCGTAATCATCGGCATCATCGTCGAATTCGGGAGTTCTTTTTTCCCTCTGGGCCATTTGCCCGGAGATATCCATATTTCCGGACGTCACGGCAGTTTCTATTTTCCCGTCGTCACGTGCATCGTCATCAGTGTCATCCTGAACATTGTCCTGCGCCTCTTCCGGTAAGAGTGCGTGCGCATTGCAATGGCACGGAAATGCGAAAATATCAGATTTTACGTAAATTTTACACGAATCCATGCTTCTTCAGCTTATTTCCATGGTTTTCCTATTATTTCATTTGTTATAATAAGAAACGGGGCATTTCGGGAGGATGATCCCGGTCTGCCGATCTTTTTTTAACCATTTTTGAAAGGAGCCGTACAGAAGTGGCACTCATTTACTGTGTGGAAGATGATGAAAATATTCGTGAACTGGTGGGATATGCCCTCAAAGGACAGCATTTCGAAGTGGAGACTTTTGCCGACGGGCGTGCCTTCTGGGCCGCCATGGAAAAAAAGACCCCGTCCCTGATCCTGCTGGATATCATGCTTCCCGGCGAAAGCGGTACGGATATCCTGAAAGAACTGCGCAACCATCCCAGCTACAAGGAACTGCCGGTCATCATGGTCACTGCCAAAACCAGTGAATATGATGTCGTCAAGGCCCTCGACGGCGGTGCGGACGACTATGTCTGCAAACCCTTCGGCATCCTGGAACTGATTTCCCGGATCCGGACGGTCCTGCGGCGCAGCAAAAAGGCACCGGAGGAAAAACATCTGCTTTTCTACGGTCCTGTCACGCTCGATACGGATACCTATTCTGTTACCGTGGACGGCAGGGAATGCGTCCTTACGGCCAAGGAATTCGAACTGCTCCGGTACCTTCTCGTCAATACGGGGATCGTCCTGACGCGGGAACAGATCATGGAGGCGGTCTGGGGCTTTACGTATGCCGGCGAGAGCCGTACCATCGATATGCATATCAAGACCCTGCGCCACAAGCTCGGTGAAGGCGGCAAGATCATCCGCACGGTCCGCGGGGTGGGGTATCAAATCGGGGGTCACGCATGAAACGCAAGATTTTTTTGTCCCTGCTCATGATGGGTGTGTCGTGCATGCTCATCCTGACAGGGATTTTTACATGGCTGTTCAACAGTTATACGGAGGATCAGACGGAACGGGAACTCGATCTGTCCCTGCGCACCATCGCCGCCGGCATGAACGAAAGCAGCCGCCCCATCCAGTATCTGCAGGGCATGGGGATCGATACACCCGAGATCCGGCTGACCTGGATTGCCCAGGATGGTGTCGTGATCTATGATTCCTCCTACAACAAGGACCACATGGACAACCATGTGGACCGCCCTGAAGTGAAGGAAGCTCTGGAAACGGGAAAGGGCAGAGCTGTCCGGGACTCGGCGACCCTTTCAGAGAACCTGCTCTATAAGGCTGTCCGCATGCCCGACGGGACAATCCTTCGGGTCGGTGTGCGGGAACGCAGTATCTACGGTCACTGGGCGAGCATGGCGCCTTATTTCCTGTGCTTTCTGCTGGCCGCTTTTTTCGTCTGCCTCTGGGCTTCCCGGAAACTTTCCGTGGATCTGCTCCATCCGCTCCATCATGCCGTCCATCTGATTTCCCATGTCCGCCAGAGCGGTCCGGCTGAAATCAGTGATATCGATGAACGGGAGATCGAGAAGATCGATACGGAGATCCGGCCGCTGGTCCGCAAGATCGCGGACCTTGCGATCGCCCTGTCCTCATCCTTCCAGCAGCTCCGGCGCCAGCGCAACATGGTCCAACTGATCCTCGAGAATATGCAGGAGGCGGTCATCCTGACGGACCCGGCTAACCGCGTCCTTTCAGCCAACCGCAGTGCCGCAGCCCTGCTCCACGAAAAAAGCGGGGCCCGCGTCAAGGATAAGAACCTCTCCCTGCTTTTGCCGGAACTTGCCTGGCCCATGAGCGGGACGACGCCGCCTCCCGGATCCGTCGAGACACAGAAACTCAAACGGGACGGTGTCTCTTACGCCTTTACGCGGCAGCCGGTCTATCTGGACCGGGAACTCTACGGATTCCTTTTCATCGCAAGCGACGTCACAGAAATGGAGGAGCGGGAGCAGCTGCGCCGGGAATTCACCTCCAATGTTTCCCATGAGCTGAAGACGCCGCTCACCTCCATCAGCGGGTTTTCCGAAGTTCTCAAGGAAAAGCTGTTCCAGAGCGATGAAGACGTGGCCCATTTCGGCAGTCTGATTTACAAGGAATCGCACCGCCTGCTGGAACTCATCGAAGAGATCCTCCATCTGGGCCGGATCGAGGAAAAACAGACGGAGCTCCATCCCGTCCCTGTGCGGATCGATGAAGTGACACAGGATATTGCGGCCTTCATGGAACCGGTCCTCGCTGAAAAAGAAGTCAAACTCCATCTGGATCTTGCGGCAGTGACCATCATGGGTGATCCGGGGCTGCTGCGGGAATGCTTCATGAATCTCATCGACAATGCCATCAAATACAATCACCAGGGCGGCCATATCTACGTGACGCTCCGGGAAAAGGAAGAGTATGCCGTCTATACCGTGCGCGATACGGGAATCGGCATCCCCCAGGGCGAACAAAAACGGATCTTTGAGCGCTTTTACCGTGTCGATTCCAGCCGTTCCAAGACCATCAAGGGAACCGGCATCGGCCTGGCCGTCGTCAAGCATATCGTGGACGTCCATCACGGCAGGATCCAGGTCGAAAGTGAAGTGGGGAACGGGACGACGTTCACCCTTTGTTTCCCAAAAGGGAAGATCCCGGCCGCACTGCCTGAAAAAAAGTGAATTCGGATAGAATAGAGGAGAGCTGTGAAAAATGATCAGTCATTCTTTCACAGCCCTGTTTTTTTGTCAGCAATCCGCGAATCGCAGGCCGCAGGTCACAAATCGCAAATCGCGAACATCGGCTGACTGCCGACTGCTGGCGGCTGACGGCAGAGCGCGGATCGCAGGCCGCAGATTGCGATTCGCACTGTACTGTACCCCTGAGTGTGGACACTTTTCAAGAGCCGACTGCTGACGGCTGGCCACTGACGGCTGGCTGCTGTCCGCTGTCGGCAGATTGCAGCATCAAAGCATCAAGGCATAAAGATCCCCGATACTTTCCGGTACCGTTTCCATGCATCTTCTCCATGTCGCAAAAGATTCCCAGAACACACAAATTGTTCACTTATGGACGGCTGTGCCTTTCTGCAAAAATGAGGGATGGATTTCATCAATCGCAAAGGAAGTGTCCATCCATGTCATTTCGCAAGCATGCTGCTTTTTCTTCTCTCGCCGCCCTGTGTGCGCTCGGGCTGGCATTCACCGCTTCGCCCGCTCCTGCCCGGGCCGCCGCTGCCGCAGCCGGCAGCCCGTCCGCCGCTGCGCCTGCGGAGCCTGGTCACAAACGGGATGAACTGGCAAAATATTTCCTCGATCAGGGAATCGCCGCATATCAGCAGGGCCATTATACGGAAGCCCTGACCTTCTTTCATAAGGCCGATGCCCGGGGCCACAGCAAGGCCGCCCGCTATCTGGGGCTTTGTTATGAATACGGCCTGGGCGTCCCCCGCAGCATGACGGAGGCGGCGCAGTGGTTCAAAAAGGCCGCGGGAGCGGGGGATGTGACGGGTACGTATCTCCTGGGTCTCCTTTACGAGCGGGGCGAAGGCGTAAAACAGGATGCGCAGAAAGCGTATGAACTGTTTTACCGTTCCAGTTACCGCAGCGATCACGTATCCGCTCCTTCCCAGGCGGCACTGGGCCGGATGTATGAACGGGGCGAGGGCCGTGCAAAGGATCCTGCAGCGGCACGCAGCTGGTACACCCGGGCTGCCGCTTCCGGCAGCGATGAAGCAATGGCAGCCCTCGAGCGGCTTGATGGAAAGGTCAGACCCGTCCTGCAGCGCGTGACCGAGGGGAAGGATACGGATATCGTGGACGGCGTGACGCGCATCGACACGAGCGAAATCTGGACCCCTGCAGAATGGATCGACTTTTCTCCGAAGCACGCGGTGGAGATCCGCAATGCCGACGGCTCCCTGCTTCCGATGGATCAGCCGTATTTCGAAGCTGTGCAGATTGCTCCTTCGACGTGGCAGCTCCGGAATGACGGAGACCACTGCTATCTGATCGCCGGCGACAATTACGGCGTCCTCATCGACAGCGGCTACGGGGCGGGGAATCTCCGGGCCTTTGCTTCTGCCCTGATCCAGAAGCCCGTCCCGTACGTGATCAACACCCATTACCATTTCGACCATACGGCCAATGATGCCTATTTCGATGCCGCTTTTATGACAAAGGAATCCGTACCGTATGCGACAGTGCCCTATGCCAGCTTTGACGGCATCGAGTTTCCCCGGGACTATCCCATCGTGACCGTCGATGACGGATACAGACTGAATCTGGGCAACAGGGAGCTTACGATCATCCGCATCCCGCACCCGAACCATGCTCTGGGCGGGATCGCCATCCTGGACCGGAAGGAACGCATCCTCTTCAGCGGCGATGAGTTCCTTTCCGGAAAGCGCATGGATCTAACCATCCCGCTCTCTGACTTTGCGGAAAACATGGCTCACCTGTCTCAGTACAGCGATGCTTTCGATGTCCTCTATACGGGGCCCGGCAGTCTTACGAAAGAAGATTTCACTGCCCTCTGCAGAGCCGCTGCCTACGGCATCTCGCCGGAATGCAGGGCGGAACCTGCGGCCGCGTCAGCGCCGCGCCGGACGCCTTCTGCCGAAACGGGCGCAGCAGGGAATCCCATCTATACCCGAGGGCACGTCCGTCCCGGCGATGCGACGAAAAATGCTCCGGAAAAACCACTGCAGGGGAAAAAGTACAGCTATACATATGACGGCGTGACGGTGCAGTTCGTCAAACCGGAATAAGGCGCCTCCACGCGCTGCAGTCCTCCAGGACCAGCTTTGCCGGCCCGGGGGACTTTTTCATGCTCTCGCGGCCGGAAGGGCGGAAGTGCAGCAGATGCCGGATCCCGGCCGCATTTCCGCAGCTCTGGCCGCTCCGCCCGGAGAAACTGCTGCTTCGTAAGATATTTTACAAAATTTTACACAAACTATACGCCTCCCTTACACAGTCCTGTTACCATAACCATGTACTTGAAAGAAAACATCCATTCATGCAAAAACAAAAGGGAGGATATTTCAATGAAAGCAAAGAAACTGGCTGTAGCGGTCCTGGCAGCATTAATGGCAACGAGCATGGTCGGCTGCGGTGGCGGTCAAAAGAAGGAAGAAGCCAAGAAACCGGCTGCTTCTGCTGAAGTCAAGGGTACCATCACCGGTTCCGGTTCTTCTGCCCTGCTGCCCCTCGTAAAGGACGCTGCAGAAAAATTCAAAGCAAAGAACAAAGACGTCTCCATTACGCTGAATGCCGGCGGTTCCGGTACGGGCCTGAAGCAGGTCTCCGACGGCTCCGTCGATATGGGTAACTCCGACGTGCCGGCTGAAACCAAGCTGCCAAAGGACAAAGCCTCCAAGCTGAAGGACCACAAGATCTGCGTCATGACCGTTGTGCCCATCATCAACAAGGATGTCCAGGTCAAGAACCTGACCAAACAGCAGCTGACCGATATCTTCACGGCCAAGATCACCAACTGGAAGGAAGTCGGCGGTCCGGACAAGCCGATCATCCTGGTGACCCGCCCGAAGACCAGCGGCACCCGTGCCCTCTTTAAGACATATGCCATCGGCGGTGCGGAAGAAGCCGACAACAAGTCCCTGGAAACGGATAACTCCGGTATCCTCGTCAAGAGCGTCGCTTCCAACTCCGGTGCCATCGGCTACGTGGCCCTGCCGTACCTGGTGAACGACAAGACCGTTGACAGAGTATCCATCGACGGTGTGGAACCGACCCTGGAGAACACCTACAGCGGAAAATATGCTGTCTGGGGCTTTGAACATGTCTACACGGCTCAGGAAGAAAAACCGGCTGTCAAGGCATTCCTCGACTTCATCACCGGTGCTGAATACGGCAAACGCATCGAAGAACTGGGTTATGGCGTAAGCTCCAAGATGCAGACTAAAGAGGTTCACTAAGGACCTCTTTCCTGGCGAAGGAGACTTTCTTATGACATCCATTACGTCGGCAATAACCAGGGCCCACCGCGATGAGCGGGTCGCCCGAATCCTCATTACGGCGTGCGGACTGGTTATGACTTTGATCCCGTTTCTGATCGGGCTCTTCCTTCTGGTCAAAGGAACGGATACCTTTACGGTCTTCCACCATCCGGTCTCAGAGTTCCTCTTCTCCGGTGAATGGAACCCCGGCGACACGGCAGAAGGGGGCGGCAAGATCGGGTCGGCCATGTACATCGCCGGTTCTTTGGCGGTATGTGCCCTGTCCCTGATCTTTTCCCTTCCTTTCAGCCTGGCTTCGGCCATCTTCATGACCGAGATCGCCACGCCCCGGGTCCGCAGGCTGGTGCAGCCGGCAATCGAGCTGTTTACGGGGATCCCTTCCGTAGTCTACGGCTTTGTCGGGATGACCGTGCTGATTCCCTTCTTAAGAAAGTTGTTTCCTATGCCATTTGGCTTCTCACTCCTGGCGGCGGGCATTGTCCTTGCCGTCATGATTTATCCTACGATCACGACGATGGCGGCGGATGCCATGACTTCCGTTCCCAAATCCTGGCGTGAAGCATCGTACGGACTGGGAGCCACGCGGTGGGAAACGATTGCCCATATTGTCCTGCCCGCTGCCAAAGGCGGCATCGTGACCGGCGTCATCCTGGGCCTTGCCCGTGCCATCGGCGAAGCCCTGGCTGTGGCCATGGTCATCGGCCAGATGAAGGTATTCCCGAAGTCCCTGTTCCTGCCTGCCAGCACCCTGACCACCGCCATTTCGGCAGATATGGGCGGTGCCATGGAAGGCGGCGAATACAGCGCTGCGCTGTGGACGATGGCGCTGCTCCTCTTCATCCTTTCGTTCCTCTTCATCTTTATCATCCATACAATGAATGATCTGTTCAGTCTAAAAGGGGATAAGCGGTAAATGAATTCAGCTGTCAATGCTAAAAAACGCATGGACCATATCATGACAATGGTCTTTTTTGCCGGGGCCGGTCTGGCAGTGCTGCTCCTGATCGCTTTCGTCGGCTACGTCATGGTGGAGGGCCTTGGCCATATGTCCGCCAGGATCATGTCGTTCGAGACAGGCGGTATCGGCAATCAGCTTTTCAATACGCTGTACCTGGTTTTCCTGGCACTGATTTTTTCTTCTCTGCTGGGTGTCCCTGCAGGCATTTTCCTTTCCGAGTATGCCCACAAAGGCAAGATCGTTTCCGGCGTCCGCATGGCCGTCGAGACTCTTTCTTCCCTGCCTTCCATCGTGGTCGGCCTGTTCGGCTACCTCGTGTTCATTGTGATGACGGGTTCCCAGTGGAACCTCCTGGCCGGTGCCCTGAGTGTTTCCATCCTGATGCTCCCGCTCGTGACGTCCGTCACGGTAGATGCCCTGCAGTCCCTGCCTGACAGCTATCGTCAGGCCAGCTACGGACTCGGTGCCTCCAAGTGGCAGACCATCTGGAAGATCCTGCTGCCGGCGGCATTCCCGCGGATCATGACAGGCCTGATCATGGCAGCCGGCCGCGGCTTCGGTGAAGCTGCCGCCCTGATGTTCACTGCCGGCATGTCCACGGACATCCACTGGGACAACTGGGATATCTCATCCCGGCTTTGTCCTCTCAACCCGTTCCGCCCCGGCGAAACGCTGACCCTGCACATCTGGGCCCTGCGTACGGAAGCTCTGGAAGCGAACGCCAATGAACAGGCCGCGGTTTGCTCGGCGATCCTGATGATCCTCGTCGTTTCCTTCAGTCTGGCCGCACGGGCTCTCAGCTACCATCTCGACAAGAAAATGGGAGGCAATAAGTAATGGCTACAACGGATGATGCCCTGAAACAGGGTTCCGCCTCCGAGGCGGGGAACACTTCCGAATATGTGTTCCAGATCCACGACATGAACCTGTTCTACGGGGAGCACCAGGCCCTGCATAACGTGTCCATGGATATCAAACGCAACCAGATCACGGCCCTGATCGGTCCGTCCGGCTGCGGCAAGTCCACGTTCCTGAAGACCCTGAACCGCATGAATGACCTCGTCGAAGGCTGCCGGGTCACCGGAGATATCCGCTTCGAAGGAAAGGACATCTTTACGGAATGTGATCTTCTGGCTCTCCGCTACCGTGTGGGGATGGTCTTCCAGCAGCCCACACCGTTCCCGAAGACTGTATATGAAAACGTCGCTTATGGTCCCCGCATCCAGGGCATCAACAACAAGAGCACCCTGGATGACATTGTGGAACAGAGCCTGAAGCAGGCTGCCTGCTGGGATGAGATGAAAGACCGCCTGAACAGCAGCGCCCTGGGACTTTCCGGCGGACAGCAGCAGCGCCTGTGCATTGCCCGAACGCTCGCTGCACGCCCCGCCGTCATCCTGATGGACGAGCCCACATCCGCCCTGGATCCGATTTCCACTCAGAAGATAGAGGATCTGGCGCTGGAACTGAAAAAAGACTATACGATCATCATCGTGACGCACAATATGCAGCAGGCAAAACGTATTTCCGACAAAACAGCTTTCTTCCTGCTCGGCAACCTGATTGAATTCGATGATACGGTCCATATCTTTACGAATCCGTCCAATCCCAAGACGGAAGAGTACATTACCGGCCGTTTCGGCTGATTTGGAGGAGAAAGCCACTATGCTGGAAAAATTTCAAGAGGAGTACAAGAATCTCGAATCCGATCTGAACGAGCTTGCAGGGACCCTGGAATCCCGGCTCCAGGCAACCAGGCTTGCCCTGGTCAATAACGACGCGGTGCTGGCGGACAAGATCTACCACGGCGACTCAGTCATCAACGAGGCCATCAAACGCTGTATGGAAGAGGATATGAACCTCAGCATGCTCCAGGAACCCGTCGCCCGCGACTGGCGCAACCTGATGGCCACACTGAAGATCCTGTCCGATCTGGAAAGGATCGCCGATCACTGTGCAGACATCAGCTACTATATCCTGGTGATGGACAAGGAAGGTTCCAAGATGCCCTTGCCGTCCCATCTGCTGGAAATGTACGACATCATGACTTCCATGGTGAAGGAAGTGCTGAACGGGTATTTCCGTCAGGAGCCGTTCGATCAGAAAGCAGTGAAGGACAAGGACGACATCGTCGATGCACTGTTCCATAAGCAGCTCAAAGAATTTGCCGAGGAGATCCGGAAAGCTCCGGGCAGGGCGCTCGATTATCTCTTCTTTACTATGATTGTAAAATATATCGAACGCATGGCTGACCATTCGGACAATGTGGCAGAATGGATCGGCTACCGCGACACGAACAAGATCACGCTCTGATCAGAAGTCTGAAAATATCTTCCCTTTTTGCATATCTTTCATATGGCCCCGATTGCCGGTGTGCAGTCGGGGCGCTTTTTTGTCTTTTCGCGGGGGGCCGCATCCGGCATGGGCTTCCCGCTGCTCTCGGGCACGGCCGCTTCCGGGCAGCCATTTGTGGCAAAACGATGGAGTCTTTGTTAAGAATGATTTTACATCTGTAAATTTTCATATAAATACAGTATAATAGACTGATGAAAAGGGTAAAAGGAGTTATCACATGACCAGATATTATCATATACTCAACTACGGCTGTCAGATGAACGAGAGCGATGCCGAACATTATGCGGGACAGCTCCTCGACCTGGGCTATACATATACGCCCGATTACCACGAAGCCGATGTGATCATCATCAATACATGCTGCGTCCGGGAAAGCGCAGAAAAGAAGATTTTAGGCAAAATAGGCGAGATGAAGCAGGTCAAACGGAACCATCCCGGTTCCGTTCTTTGTGTTACGGGCTGCATGGCCCAGGAGTGGGGCCGGGAGATGCTGAAGAAGTATCCCCAGGTGGATCTGCTCCTCGGGACGGCCCATGTCAACTCCTTCAGTTCCATCCTCCAGAATTACTTAAGCAGTCATGACCGCCAGGGGCTTTTTGATGACCTGACCGTCATGCCGCAGGAATTCGAGGGCAGTTTTGTGCGCAAGAGCAGTTTTGCCGCCTGGGTACCCATCATGTACGGCTGCAACAACTTCTGCACGTACTGCATCGTGCCTTATGTGCGCGGACGCGAGCGCAGCCGCGAGCCGGAAGCCATCTGCCGGGAAATCCGGAGAGCAGTGTCCCTGGGCTACCGGGAATTTACGCTGCTCGGCCAGAACGTCAACTCCTACGGCAAGGACCGCGGTGAGAAGGAAGCTTTTGCGCGTCTCCTGGAACTGGTGGACGCCATCCCCGGAGTGGAGCGGATCCGGTATATGACGAGCCATCCCCGCGACATGAGTGAGGAAGTGGTCCGCACCATTGCGCAGAGCCGGCATGTGTGCAGGCATTTCCATATCCCCGTCCAGTCGGGCAGCAGCCGGATCATGAAAGCCATGAACCGCGGCTATGACCGCGAAAAATACCTGGATCTTGTCCGTACGATCCGGAAATATGTGCCGGACGCGGTCCTGTCGACGGATCTCATCGTCGGGTTCCCCGGGGAGACCGAGGAAGATTTCGAAGACACCCTGAGTCTTGTCCGGGAAGTCTGTTTCGATGATGCCTTTACCTTCATCTACTCCAGACGCTCCGGGACGCCCGCTGCGAAGATGCCGGACCAGGTCCCCGATGACGTGAAGAAAGAGCGTCTGGACCGCCTGATGGAAGTGCAGAATGCCTGCAGCCTGGAACGGAACAAACGCCTGGTCGGGCGTACCCTCCCCGTCATGGTCGAAGGCCCGAGCCGGAGCAATCCCGAGGTCATGAGCGGCCGCACGGACGGCAACAACCTCGTGCTCTGGCCCAAAGGAGAGACGGAGCCGGCACCGGGGAGCATCGTACCCGTACGGATCGAAAGGGCTCAGACCTGGCTCCTCAAAGGAAGGGTGGAATGATGGAAAAAGAAGGCTATACGCCCATGGTGCAGCAGTACATGGCTGTCAAGAAGGAACATCAGGACAAACTCCTGTTCTTCCGGCTGGGCGATTTCTATGAGCTGTTCTTCGATGATGCCGTTACCGCTTCCAGGGAGCTCAATCTGACGCTGACGCACCGTGCGGGGAATACGAAACATCCGATCCCCATGTGCGGCGTGCCCTTCCATTCGGTGGACAGTTATCTGGCCAAGCTGATCCGGAAGGGCTACCGGATCGCCATCTGTGACCAGATGGAAGATCCGAAGAAAGCCGTGGGCATCGTCAAGCGGGAAGTCACGAAGATCCTGACACCGGGGACGGTCCTGAGCGACGCGGTCCTCGATGAGCAGCACAACCAGTACCTGGCGTGCATTTCCTTTGAAAAGGGCCATATCTGCCTGAGCTTCTGCGATGTGTCGACGGGGGAGTGCTCCTGGTACGAGGCCCGGGGCGCCAATGCGGAGGAACTGGTGCTCGACCAGATCTACCGGATGCAGCCGGCAGAGCTCATCGCGGAGCCCGGAAAAGATCTGCCCGAAGCTGTGGCATCGCTCCTTGCCGAGCGCCTGCCGCACTGCATGGTCAACCGCTTTGCGGCATCTTCCGACGTGGACGATTTCTGCCGCCATTTCGGAACGGAAAATCCCGCCGCCGGAAATCCTTTCGTGCGGGCCACGGTGGAACGGATGCTGCAGTACGTCCATGAAAACCTGAAGGGTGACCTCGCTCAGATCAACCGGCTGAACGAGATCACGACGGATCAGGTCATGACACTCGATGCGGCAGCTATCCGCAATCTGGAGCTCATCCGCAATATGAAGGACGGCACCCGCCACGGCACGCTGCTGGATATCCTCGACTACACCTGTACGGCCATGGGGGCCCGCCTGCTGCGACAGTGGATCGAAGCACCGCTCCTCAGTGTCACGCGGATCGCCTCGCGCCAGCAGGCAGTGGGGATCATCGTCGACCGGGCACCGCTGCGGACGCAGCTCGGAGAAGCCCTGAAGGATATCACGGACCTGGAACGGATCCTCTCCCGGATCGAAGTCGGTTCGGCGAACGCCCGTGACATGGTGGCCCTGCGCAGTGCCCTGCGCGCCATCCCGACCCTGAAGGCGCTGCTTGCGCCCATCGAGGGAGGGCTCCTGCATCAGATCGACGGGCTCATCTCCCTGCATACGGAAGTCCTGGACGAACTGGAACGGGGCATCGTCGATGACCCGCCCTTTACGGTGAGGGAAGGCGGCATGATCCGCAAAGGCTTCAACGCCGAGCTCGACGAGCTGCACGAGATCGCCGAGAACAACAACGAATGGATGCAGCAGTTCGAGCAGCGCATCCGCGAATCGACGGGCATCAAGAACCTCAAAGTGGGGTTCAATAAAGTATTCGGCTATTACATCGAAGTCTCGAAGGGCCAGATCGGCCTCGTGCCGGACAGCTTCATCCGCAAGCAGACCCTCGTCAACGGAGAGCGCTACATCGTACCGGAGCTGAAGGAATTCGAAAACAAGATCCTGAGCGCCTGGGAGAAGATCCAGCAGCTCGAATACTATCTTTTCAACGAAATCCGTCAGTGCGTGCGTTCGGAGATCGTACGCATCCAGGAAACGGCCCGCGCCATCGGAGAGCTCGATGTGCTCTATTCCCTTGCCATGGCGGCTTTCAAGGGCAGTTATATCTGTCCGCGCCTGAACGACAAAGAAGAGATCACGATCAGAGACGGCCGCCACCCCGTCGTCGAAAAGCTGCTCCAGCGGGAACTTTTCGTGCCGAATGATGTGCACCTGAACCGTACGGACGAGCGGCTCATCATCCTGACGGGCCCGAACATGGCGGGCAAATCGACCTATATGCGCCAAGTGGCGCTGCTTACGCTGATGACCCAGATGGGCAGCTTCATCCCCGCCCGGGAGGCGTCCATCTGCCCGGTGGACCGCATCTTTACGCGTGTCGGCGCCAGTGACGACCTGGCGACGGGGCAGAGCACCTTCATGGTGGAAATGAATGAAGTGGCGAACATCCTGAAAAATGCCACGGGCCATTCCCTCATCATCCTGGACGAAGTGGGCCGCGGCACGAGTACCTATGACGGTATGAGCATCGCCCGGGCTGTCGTCGAATACATCAATACGAAAATCAGGGCAAAGACTCTCTTTGCCACACATTATCATGAACTGATCGAACTGGAGCAGGAGATGGAGGGCATCCGCAATTATTCCATCGCTGTCAAGGAAAAAGGCCATGACGTGGTCTTCCTGCGGCGCATCGTGCCGGGCGGGACGGACCGCAGCTACGGCATCCATGTCGCCCGCCTGGCGGGGCTGCCGAACAAAGTGCTGGAACGGGCTGATGAGCTCCTTAAAGAGTACGCGGCCTGCGGTGACCGTACGGTTTCCGGTGCTTCCGGAAAGGCAAAAGAGGCTCCGCCGGCGGCTCCGGAGGAGACGGAACTCCAGTCGAGCCTTTTCGGCGACGTCATCCGGCAGGAACTGCAGAACCTCGACGTCATGACGATGACGCCGCTCGAAGCCCTGAACACACTGTACCATCTGAGTGAAGAAGCCAAACGGGAGGGAGGGAAAACGTCTTGAAAGCACAGGTCAGACTACTCGACCAGAATACCTCCAACCAGATCGCGGCCGGCGAAGTGGTGGAAAAACCGGCTTCCGTCGTAAAGGAGCTTGTGGAGAATTCTCTCGATGCCGGAGCCGACCATATCGAAGTGACCATCTTCGAAGGCGGCACCGAATTCATCCGGGTCAGGGACAATGGTTCCGGGATGGATGAGGCGAACGCACGCATGGCCATCCTGCGCCATGCCACGAGCAAGATCATGACGGCCGGTGACCTCCTGACGCTGCGGACCCTTGGGTTCCGCGGCGAGGCCCTGCCGAGCATCGCTTCCGTATCCCATTTTAATCTGCTGACGCGGGAAGAAGGGGCGGAATTTGCCACGTCCATCACGATCGACGGCGGCGAGAACCTGTCCGTCGATTCCATGGGCGGCGATGTGGGGACGACGGTGACCGTAAAGGACCTTTTCTACAATGTCCCGGCCCGGCGCAAATTCCTGCGCACGGTCAATACGGAAGGGCGATATATCAACGAAGTCCTTTCGAAGATCGCTCTTTCCCGGCCGGATGTGCATTTCACTCTGCAGAACGGGGAGAAGGAAGTCATCAATACCCCGGGCAGTGGTGAACTGACGGACACGATCGGTGCTCTCTACGGGAAACAGGTGGTGGCCCAGCTGCTGCCGGTCCATCATGGACAGGACGGAATCCGGGTCGACGGCTATATCAGCAGACCGACCCTCCTCAAGGGGAACCGGAGCTGGCAGACCCTGTTCGTCAACGGCCGCTGCATCAATAACCGCATGATCAGCAAGGCCATCGACCATGCCTATCAGTCCCAGATTCCCAAAGCGGGGTTCCCTTTTGCGGTACTAAACCTTACTGTGGATACTCATACCATCGATATCAATGTCCATCCCCAGAAGAGCGAGATCAAATTCGGCGATGAACAGGCCGTCTACCGCGCGGTCTATCACGCCCTCTGCAATGCCCTGACCCGTCCCATGGCGGGACAGGAGGAAGCTGACGGCGCGGTGGTCATGAAATCCTCTGCTTCTGCGGCAGCGGAAGGCACCGGAAACAGCCGGGCCTCTGAGGCGCCGCTCTTTTGCAGCGGCGGATCCGGGTGGAACCGGCCGTCACGGCAGGCGCCGCTCACGCCGCGCTCTTCCTATGCGGAACAGATCTGGCGCACGCCCGAGGTCAGCGAACCGAGGACGGAGGCGATCTTCAGTGCCCAGCGCACTACAGAGAACCTGGAAGGTATCGGTCCGGCGGGCACGGAGGCCTCAGCACCCGGAGACGGGACAGCGGGCACTCCGGCAGCCCGGCCGGCCGAAGCATCCGTCCCGGACGGCATCGATGTCATCTGGCCCCTGGGACAGGTGGCACGGACCTTCATCATCGCCCAGTCCGAAAATGCACTTTACCTGATCGATCAGCATGCGGCCCACGAACGGATCATGTACGACAAATTCGTCCGGCTGGCCCAGCCCGTGCCGTCCCAGCCCATGCTGATGCCGCTCTTTTTGAACGTGACCCCGCAGGATGTGGATGCCGTGGAGCAGCACCGTGAAGCCTTCCTGAAACTCGGCGTCGATGCCGAGCCCGCCGGGGAGACCATGCTCCGCGTATCGGCCCTTCCTGCGGACGTGGAAGCAGGTGAGGCAGAGGGATTCATCAGCGATATCCTGAAGCTCCTTGCAGAGAATAAAGAAATCCGGCCGAGCGACCTGCGTGAAGAGGTCCTGCATTATGCGGCCTGCCACAGTGCCATCCGGGCCGGCGAACTGCTGAACATCCGCCAGATGCGGGAACTGATCCTGGAACTCCTCAATACGGAGCATCCCTTCACTTGTCCCCATGGGCGGCCCTGCATGATCGAAGTCACGGAGCCGGAGCTTTTTAAGCTCTTCAAACGGACATGAGCGGGCCGCAGAAATTTGCCGTGACCGTGGGCCTGAAGGGCGGCCCGGCCCTCCATGACCTGGCAGTGCGCTGGGCCCGGGAACTGGATCTGCCGTATCTGAAAAGGCGGGGCCGGTCCCTTGAATCGCTGCGCCGCGAAGCGGGCGTTACGGCCGTGCTTGTGGCGACGGCCCGTGGTCCCCAGGTGGATTCTGATGAAGGCACCCTGCGCTACCATCCCTGCATGGCCGTATTGCGCACGCAGGAAATCGTGAGAGGCCACGGCGACCATTTCGCATCAGCCTGCGCACTGGGGCCGGGCAGCCGCGTCCTCGACTGCACCCTGGGCCTCGCTGCCGATGCGGCTGTGGCCTCCTTCGTGGCCGGTCCGACCGGACGGGTGGTGGGCCTTGAAGCGTCGCCGCTCATCTGGAAGGTCGTCTCCGAAGGCCTTAAACACTACCAGGATGCACCGCCCGGACTCCTTGCGGCACTGCGCCGCATCGAAACTGTCCATGCTGAGGCAGGAGCGTATCTCCGCAGCCTTCCGGCGGACTCCTTTTCGGTGGTCTATATGGATCCCATGTTCCAGACGCCCGTCGATGTCTCTTCCAATATGCAGCCCCTGCGGCCCGCCGCGTGTCACAGCGAGCCTGACCGGGCCCTCATCGCGGAGGCGCTCCGGGTGGCTCCGCGGGTCGTCGTCAAGGAGCGCTGGCGGGGCTTCCTCGAAAGACTCGGTGCCGACGAGATCCAGGGCGGTCGCTACAGCCGCGTCAAATATGGCATCATAAGGAGGCCGTCATGATGGAAAAACCAAAGGTTCTCGTCATAGCCGGTCCGACGGCTACGGGAAAGACCGCCTGCGGCATCCTTCTGGCCAAAGCCCTTGGCGGCGAGATCATATCCGGTGACTCCATGCTTGTCTTCCGGGGCATGGATATCGCCACTGCAAAACCCACACCGGAAGAAATGGCCGGAGTCCCGCATCACCTGATCGATATCCGGGACCCGGACGAAAAATACACCGTCGTCGATTTCCAGAAAGACGCGGGAGAACTGATCCACAATCTCACGCAGCAGGGACACCTTCCCATCGTAGTGGGAGGGACGGGCCTGTACCTGAGAGCCCTGATCGAGAATTATCATTTTTCCTCTGTCGAAGAATCGGAACCTCTCCGGCAGGAACTGAACAGCTTTGCCGACCGGAATGGCAACGAGGCGTTGCACGACCGTCTGGCCGCACAGGACCCGGCCATGGCTGCAAGGCTCCCCGTGGGGGACCGCCGCCGCGTCATCCGCGCGCTGGAGTCACTCGCAGGTGGCGGGACCGTGTCCCGTGAAAGAGACCGCGAGTTCCCGTACCGGGCCTTCGTCTTCGGCCTCACGATGCCGCGGGAGATCCTGTATGACCGCATCAACCGGCGCGTCGACCTGATGGTGCAGGAAGGTCTGCTTACGGAGGCGGAACGGTTTTACCGGGCCGGCATCGATCCGGATGCGCAGTCGATGAAAAGCATCGGCTACCGCCAGGCCGTGCTGTATTTCGAGGGCAAATATACGCGGGAGGAATGCATCGCCAAGATCAAACAGGCTACGCGCAATTTTGCCAAGAGGCAGATCACATGGTATAAGAAAATGCCTTACATCCACTGGATCGAGCTGCCGGCGGAGCCGGATTACAAAGTCTGTGCAGCGCAGATGCTTGCGCTGCTTGAAAAAGAGCATTTCATTGAGAAAGACGAGGGGTCTTTATGAACAGTAATGGCAACACCAAACAATTGAATCTGCAGGACAGTTTTTTGAACAAAGTACGGAGTGAAAAGAAAACCATCGTAATCTATCTGCTCAATGGCTTCCAGGTCCGCGGCAAGGTCTGGGGCTTCGACAATTTCACTGTGATCGTCGAAAGCGAAGGCAAACAGCAGCTTATCTACAAACATGCCATTTCCACGATCGCCCCGACGGAAGCGGGCGCGGTCTTAACTTTGAAAAAAGGGACTGACCAGGATGTCGCTAAAGAATAAACTGGAAACAGAGATCGTTTTGTTTCTGGATTATCTCACAGTCGAAATGGGGCTTTCCCCCAATACGCGGGAATCCTACGGAAGGGATCTCCGCATGTTTTCCGTACGCATCAAGAAAGATCTGAAGGATATTACCCGGGAGGATATCACGGGATACATGGCTTCGCTCAAACGGGAGCGGTATGCCGCGACCTCATCGGCCCGCAAGCTGGCGGCGCTCAAATCCTTCTTCCGGTTCATGACGAGCGAAGGCTACATCGATGTCGATCCCTGCGAAGTCATCGAATCGGATACGCGGGGTGTCGTACTGCCGAAGGTCCTGTCCGTGGATGAGGTGAAACGCCTTTTTTCCGCACCGGACCTGACACGGCCGGAAGGCTTCCGCGACCGCACCATGCTGGAAGTCATGTACGCCACGGGTATGCGCGTCTCGGAGCTGCTCGCCCTCAAGACGAGCAGTGTGGACCTGCATGCCCAGTACGTCATCGCCTACGGCAAAGGATCCAAGGAACGGCTGATCCCGCTGGGCCATTACGCCGTGGAATATCTGAAGGAGTATATCGCGAAAGTCCGGCCTCACTTCTTAAAAGAGGACAAACCGACGGATGTGCTTTTTTTGTCCGTCCGCGGCGCCGGCATGACGCGGCAGCGGTTCTGGCAGGTCATCAAAGGGTACGGCGAGGCAGTCCATATCAAAAAGCGCCTCACTCCCCATATCCTGCGCCATTCCTTTGCCACCCATATGCTGGATAACGGCGCAGACCTGCGGACGGTGCAGGAACTCCTGGGCCATTCGGACATCTCGACGACCCAGATCTATACCCATCTGACCAATAACCGGCTGAAGGCGGTCTATGACAAGAGCCATCCCAGGGCCTGATGATTTTCGGGCTGCAGGACGGTGCGCCGAAGGCTCCCATCCCAGCGGGCCCGGACACATTTTCCAGCCCCGAAAGCCGGAGTAAGGAAACCAAATGCCAAAACGAACGTATCCACAGCGCTCACGCCGCAGAAAGAAAAAAGGGGGCCGCTTCTGGGCCCTTCTGATCATCTTTGCGGTCATCGGTCTCGGCATGTTCCTTTCCGCTCATAAAAAAGAGCATCCCGAAGAAACCTGGCCCGATGTCATCGCGGACGTCATGCCGGCCCCCGTCAGGGAAGAAGTCCGTAAAGCCCTGCCCGAGCCTGTCAAGGAAAAGATCCGCGAGATCAAAAAAGAAGAAAAGCAGGAAATCCGGAAGGAAAAGGCGAAAGAGACGGAGAAGGAAAAGGAAGCTGAAAAAGGCACCACAAAACCGTCCTCTCCGGAACAGGGGACAGCTCCTGCCCCGTCCGGCGGGGATGAGTTGCCGGGGCTCCCGGCAGGACAGTTCAGCGGCCGCCTTGCCGTCGTCGTTGATGACTGCGGCTACCAGCTGGATCCGCTCCGCACTCTGACGGGCCTTCCCATCCCGATGACTTATGCCATCATCCCGTTCAAGCCAAACAGCAGCGCTGCCCTTTCCATCATCAAGGGCAGCGGCCGCACGGCCATGCTGCATCTCCCGATGGAACCGCTTTCGGGCGGCAGTTCCGAGAGCCGCAGCATCCAGGTGGGGATGACGAAGCAGCAGATCCAGGATTTCACGCGCGAAGCCCTGGACAGCCTTCCCGGCGTGGAAGGCGTGAACAACCATCAGGGCTCGGCGGCGACTTCCAACGGGCCAACGGTCCGGGCCATGCTCGAAGTCCTGAAGGGGAGGGGACTCTTCTTCGTGGACAGCCGGACCAGTGCCGGCTCCGTAGCGGAGGAGAACGCCCGCAGTCTTGGCGTGCCGACGTCGCACAATGCCCTTTTCCTGGATAACAGCAGCGACATCGACGACATCGAGGCCCAGATCGTGAAGGCCGTCAAAGCGGCGGACCGCAGCGGTTCGGCCGTCGTCATCTGCCATGCCCGTCCCAATACGGCCGCAGCCTGGCAGCGGTGCTGGCGCGCCGTGCTCCGCTCGGGCATCACCCTTGTCCCGGTGACGGAGCTGCTGCATTGACAAAAAGGACCGGCCCGAAACACATCTCTTACTGTTCCTGCCGGTGCTTCAAGGAGGCGATTTATATGCTTAAGACCACATTTCTGATGGGGCTGATGACAGCCCTGCTCGTTTTTCTCGGTGATTATGTCGGCGGGACGGGCGGCATGACCTTCATGCTGGCCTTCGCCATCCTTTCGAATCTGTTTATCTACTGGAATTCTGACAAGATGGTCATCCGCCAGTACGGCGCCCGCCAGGTGACGCGCGAAGAGGCCCCGGGACTCTGGAATATCGTGGCCGGCCTGACCCGGCGCGCCGGGCTGCCGATGCCGAAGGTGTGCATCATCAACAGCCCCGTGCCGAATGCTTTTGCGACGGGCCGGAATGCATCCCATGCTGCCGTCTGTGTGACCACGGGACTGCTCGACCTGCTGACGCCGCGGGAACTTTCCGGAGTGCTGGGCCACGAACTGAGCCATATCCGCCACAACGACATCCTGATCGGGACGGTCGCAGCCGGCATGGCGGGAATCATTTCCTACCTGGCCCGTTTCCTGATGTTCTTCGGCCCGCGCCGCGACCGCGATGATTCCAGCGGGATCGGCGGCCTGCTGATTGTGCTCCTGACGCCGCTTGTGGCGCTCATCATCCAGCTGGCCGTATCCCGTACGCGCGAATACATGGCTGACGAAAGCGGCGGCTCCCTCTGCGGCGACCCCGATGCCCTGGCGGACGCACTTGCAAAGATCGAGAGCGTTGCCCGGATGCATACGATGCCGAACGCCACGGAAAGCACGGCCCATCTCTTCATCATCTCGCCCTTCAGCGCGCGCGATGCCAAGGCCCTCTTTTCCACACATCCTTCCACGGAAAACAGGATTGCCCGCCTGCGGGCAGAAGCCCAGGCGATGCGGGCAGCCGGCAAGATCGACCCCATCGTCTGACCAAAACAAATCCTGCAGGCAGCAGACTGCTGCCGTTAAAGACCCTGACAGGGACCGGACGCCCCTGTCAGGGTCTTTTATTATTGGCTTTAGCCGGTCGAGTTTTGCGACCGAATAGGGAGCAAACGAGACAGAGAACCACCCGCTATGCGGGTGCGCGTTGATTGTTATACAAAAAA
>OMYF01000070.1 GCA_900315205.1 uncultured Acidaminococcus sp. | reverse complement strand
CGGGCGAGCCGCCAAAGACCTTCGCCGTATTCCACCCGACGAAAAGATCCATGCCCCAGAAGACGGAAGCCCCGGCCGCGGCCAGGATCTTTACAGGCATGGCATCTCCCAGGGCGGGGTCATAGCGGAGCAGGATATTGACGAGACCCGTCAGGAGCCCGCAGCCGATAAAGCCCGGGATGAGCGGCATGAAGATGGACGCGATCCGGCGCAGGAAGAGTTTCCCCGGCGTCGCGTTCTTTTGCCGGATGGCCTGATGCAGGGCCTCCCCGTCCCCCACCTGTGCGGAGCGGGCCGCTTCTGCCACCGCTGCTGCAGGCGCAGAAGGACTTTCCGCTGCCGCAAGGAGTTTTTCAAAAGCATCCGTCACCTGGGCGGCCCTGCCCGGTCCCAGGACGATCTGCAGCTCGTCCCCGGCCTTGTTGACACCGAGCACTCCCGCCAGGGCCTTCAGTCTTTCCCTGTCATACGTCTCTGCTTTGACATGCAGGCGCAGCCGCGTCATGCAGTGGGTCACCTGTTCGATATTGTCACGGGGCCCCACTTCTTCAAGGATGCGCCGCGCCAGTTCTTCATTTGTCATGGGCTGCCTCCCACTCTTCCACGGCCAGCCGGGCACTGCCGCCGTGCCGCTGCAGGGCCGCTTCACTCTCCGCACGGGACAGGCCCGTCACGGTCATGACGATCTGCACGGCCCGCTCCTGCAGTTTTGCGTTGGTCGCTTTGACGTCGATCATCAGGTTGCCCCGGACTTTGCCGAGGCGGATCATGGCACCCGTCGTCAGCATATTGAGGATCATCTTGGTCGCCGTCCCGGCCTTCATGCGGGTCGAGCCGGTGACGATCTCCGGTCCCGGCAGCGCAATGAGCAGCAGATCCGCATAAGGGGCAAGGTCCGGATGCTGCGTGCAGGCAAGACCGATGACGGCGGCCCCGCGCTTTTTGGCTTCCGCCATCCCGCCGATTACATAGGGCGTGCGGCCCGAAGCCGTGATGCCCACCAGCACGTCCCAGGGCCCCAGGCAATGCTTCCGGACATCCTCCGCCCCGCCTTCCGGACTGTCTTCAGCGCCTTCCCGGGCCCGGAAGATGGCTTCGTATCCGCCCGCGATCAGACCCTGCACCATTTCCGGATCCGTACTGTAGGTGGGAGGGCATTCCACAGCATCCAGGATGCCGAGCCGCCCGGACGTTCCGCTCCCCATATAAAAAAGACGGCCGCCCGCGCGGAAATGTTCCGTGATAAGATCCACGGCCCGGGCGATTTCAGGCAGGATCTTTTCTACGGCGAGAGCGACCTTCTGATCTTCCTCATTGATGATCCGCACGATATCCAGCGTTGATTTCCGGTCGATCCCCTCGGACGCGGGATTCCGCTGTTCCGTCGCGATTTTTTTCAAATCCAGCATTGGGTGCAGGCCCCTTTCTTTGTATAATAGGAGTACAGTATGCCGCAGGCATACCAGAAAGTGAGGTGAAGCGGGCTCCGCTCCCCGGCCTGAGCGCCCGGAGCCTCTGCCCGTCATGTATATGAAAGCCATTATCCACGGCAAGCTCATTTTACCACAGGACATCGTGACCGGCCAAACCCTGCTTTTCGACAAGCGGATCCGCGGGTTCCAGGAGGACGGCCGGCCGCTGCCGGAAGGCACCGAAATCATCGATGCCCGGGGCCAGTATGTGGCTCCCGGTTTCATCAACATCCATATCCACGGCTGCGGCGGCGCCGATACGATGGATGCCACGCCGGAAGCGCTTGCCACGATGTGCCGCCTTCTTCCGGAGTGCGGTGTCACTGCCTTCCTGCCGACGACGATGACGCGGCCCTGGCCCCTTGTGCAGAAAGCCCTGGACAACATCCGCACGGCCAGAGCGGACCCGCCCGCAGGGGCCCGCATCCTCGGCGCCTATCTGGAAGGTCCCTTCATTTCCGCGGCGTACCGCGGATCCCAGAAGGAAAGTGATATCCAGCAGGCCGACATCGCAAAGATCCGGCCCTATGCCGACATCATCCGGATCGTCGTCATCGCCCCGGAATGCCT
Source organism: uncultured Acidaminococcus sp. (assembly GCA_900315205.1). Taxonomy (GTDB): domain Bacteria; phylum Bacillota; class Negativicutes; order Acidaminococcales; family Acidaminococcaceae; genus Acidaminococcus. Next base: position 4,295 of record OMYF01000070.1, on the reverse strand, counting down.
GCCGGACGATTCCTTCATCAAAGCCTGCCGGAAGCTGGCCATCCTTGTTTCGCTGGGCCATTCCGGTGCCACCTATGAGGAAGCGGTCCGGGCCATCCGCGCCGGCGCCTCCCACATCACCCATATGTTCAATGCCATGAGTCCCCTGCATCACCGCCGGCCCGGCCTCGTGGGAGCTGCTCTCACCGAACCCGTCATGACGGAAATCATTGCGGACGGCTTCCATGTCCACGCGGCCGCCCTGTCCCTCCTGGCAAAAATGAAGGGACCGGACCGCATCACCGTCATCACTGACTCCATGCGCGCCGCCATGCAGGGGGACGGCATCAGCGAACTCGGCGGCCAGACCGTATACGTCAAAGACGGCCGGGCCCTGCTGGCGGACGGTACGATCGCAGCCAGCATCGACGTCATGGACCACAGCCTGAAGCATTTTTATGAAGTCTCCGGCTTCACCCTGTCCGAAGTCATCCGCACAGCGACGCTGAACCCCGCAAAAGAACTGGGCCTTGCCGGTGAGATCGGCTCCCTGGAAGAAGGGAAGCGGGCCGACCTGACCCTTTTTGACAGGGACCTGCGGATCCAGGCCACCTATGTGGACGGAGAAAAAGCCTATGAGCGGAGCGCTGCAGCAAAATGAAGCGCAGCGGCGGCACTTTCCCAGCCGCCTCAGCGGCCGGCTCCGCAGTGCTGCAGGCCGGAACACGTCAGGATAACCAAAGGAGGATTCAGTATGACCATTGCAATCAAACCGGATTCCAGAGGGACTGCAGCCCTAAGCTGCACGAAAGACAACACGGCCGACCGCTATGCCGAAGGCACGGTGGCGGTCTTTGCCACGCCGGCTCTCGTCGGCCTGATGGAGGATGCCGCGGTCCGCGCCGTTGCAGACCAGCTGCCCGAAGGCTTCACCACCGTCGGCGGCGGCATGGATCTGAAACACCTCGCGGCCACGCCCATCGGCCTGACCGTCCGTGCCGAGGCCGTCCTCACCGGGCAGGACCGCAAAAAGCTGACCTTTTCCATCAGGGCATGGGATGACGAGGAGCTCGTGGGCGAAGCCACGCATGACCGTTTCATCGTGGAAAAAGAAAAATTCCTGGAGCGGGCTTACAGGAAAGTGAAAAAATAAAAAACCGGATTCCCTCATCCCCCTGTTTTGACGCGCCCCTGCCGTTCCGGCCCCGGAATGACGCACGGACCGCGCTCTTACTAAAAAAGACCCCGTGTGCAGGATCTGCACACGGGGTCTTTTGTTTATGGTAATGCCCATAGATGGTGTGGCAACCGCACGGGAACGGTCATGCTTTTCTCTGGGCAGCCATAGCCTGCAATTCAGGACGGAATTCCTCAACCAGCTTGGCTTCCGCCTTGGCCCCTTTGGACAGGGCATTGTAGATGATTTCGGCCATTTCATAACGGGTCATGGTCCGTTCGCCATGATACTTGCCGTCTTCATATCCCTTGACGATGTCGTTGCCCGCCAGCCGGCTTACGGCTTCATAAGCCCAGTGGTTGGCCGGCACATCCGGGAAGTCCTTGGACAGGCTGGGGTTCAGCACGCCCAGCAGGGCATCGAGCCGGTTCTGCAGGTTGGTCACCTGTTTGGCCAGGGTAGCGTTGGTGGCTTCTGCCTTTTCCAGCCGCTTGCTGCTCTTGCCCAGCTTGAAGGTGACGCCGCCGCCCACCATGTTTTCTCCGCTTCCGAAGCTGGTGGACACATTCAGCATCACCCGGTCCGTAGGCCGGTAGAACACGCCCACGGCACCGGCGGTCTCGCTGCGGTAGCTGCCCATGGCCGCTGCCACGCTGAGTTTGGAGTCCTCATCGAAGTCCATGGGATGCAGGTTGGCCATGGCCGCTGCGTTGGCTCCCACTTTATCGATCCGGTTGTCCAGGTTGTCGACCCGGTTCTCCACCCGGTCCATACGGTTTTCTACCCCGTCCATCCGGTTTTCCACGGTGGTCACGCGCTGGTTGGTGGCATGCAGCTGGCCGCCGTTCACTGCGTCCGTGCTGCCTTCGGCAATGGTCCCGTCCGCCACATTGGTGACCTTCTGGCCGTTGGCGTTGATGCCGTTTGCATCGATGTAAGTCTTATCCCCCACTTTGTAGGAATTTGCCGTTACATCGCCGGTTACGGCTGCATTGCCGCCCACGGTGAGATCCTTGCTGATGGAGACCGCATCCTTGAAGGTTGCCATGCCGTCCACTTCCAGGGTCCCGGCCATGCGGGTGTTGCCCTTCACATCCAGATCTTTGCCTACGGTGACGTTGCCCTGGAGATCGGAATCTCCCTTCACCGTCAGATCCTTGTTCACTTCCACATAGTCCGCCGTCACTTTGCCGGTTTCCAGGGTATTCCCGGAGATGATGGTCCGGGTGATGGTCCCTTCGCCGATGGCATCTGCGTGATCCGTGTTTTCGAAGACGGTCCCGCTGTCCGTGGTGGTCACCTTGCTCTTGCCCACCACATCCTGGATCTGGGTGCCTGCCGTATTGGTGATGGTTTCTGCTGCCGTATTCACCAGGTTCTTTGCATCATTGGTAATGGTGCCCTGTTTGGCGGTACTGGTGATGTCCGCAGTCCCCTGCTGTACGCTGGTTCCGGAAGCACCGTCGGCGGTCTTCACGGTGGTATTCACATACCCGTTTTCCGCATCCTTCAGGATGTCGATGATGTTCCCGCTGACGAGCTTCTGTTCCGACGTTGCAGCCGTATCCGTCACCGTGTTGGATCCGCTGCTGTTCTTCACGAGGCTCGTAAAGCTTTCCGCCTTCTGGCTGGTGCTGGAGAAGGCGCCGCTCGCAGTATCAGTGATCTTCGTCGTATCTTCAGAAACGGTCTTCACATTGTTCAGGGACTTTGTGACCGTGCCTTCCCCGTCCACTTCCTTCAGGGAGGTATTCACACTGCCGGCCAGCTGGCTCAGGGTGCTGGTGCTGGTCCCGTCGGTGACGATGTTCATGTCCCTTGTGGCCGTCTTGGAAGAAGTGTTGCTGTTAGTTCCATCCACCACAGATTCCGTAATCTTGCTGGTGGTCATGGTCCGGCTCACGTTGTCACCCACTTTGTCCGTAATGGACTTGGAGGCCGTATTTTCGATTTCCGCTGCGGAATTGCTGAGTTTTTCCGTCGCGGTATTAGTGATGTTCATAGCGCTCAGGCTGCTGTCGCCGGTCACCGTAGTGCTCTGGCTGCCGCCAATGGTATTGGTCTGATCGCCGGTGATGGCATTGGTCTGACTGCCGTTGACCGTATGTTTTTCTTCTCCGGTGATGGTGGTTTCCAGGCCGCCATTGTAGTTTTCCGTAGCCTTGCCGGTCACGGTCTCGGTCAGGGTCCCGCCTACCGTATGGGTTTCATTGCCGCCCACAGTCGTGGTCAGGTCTTTGCCCACCGTGTTGGTCATGTTTTCCGCAGCGTTGTTGATGATATCCCTGGCATCATTGGCAATCGTACCGTTCTTAGCCGTGTTGGTGATATCTTTTGCCGTCTGGGTGACGCCGGTGCTGTCAGTGCCATCCGTTACGGCGCTGCTGATGAACGGACTGCCTGCATCGTCGAGACTCTTGATGACGTCGATGACGCTGCTGCCGCCTACCAGGGCATCTTCCATCCGGGCCGCCGTCTTAGTGGTGGCGCTGTACTGGGTATCACCGGCTTTGATCAGCTGCGTCGAAGCGTCCACCGTACTCATGGTGCTGTTGGACTTCGTACCGTCCGTGATGGAGGAGGCCAGGCTCCTGGCATCCTGGTTCACGACCGTGGTATTGCTGCCGTCCGTTACGGAAGAGGCCGCCTGGTCCGCCTTCTGCAGGCTGTTGGAGGTATTGGTCCCATCCGTGATATTGGTGTTGGTCTGGCCGGCTACGGTGTCGATGGTGGTCTTCTTGTCCCCATCGGTGAGCTGGGATTTTTCTTCGGCTGCGCCCCGGAGATAGGAAGCGGTCTTGCCGTCGGCCCGGCTCATTTCTTCCGTGGTCTGATAGGACAGCTGGGTGGAAGTATTGGAGCCGTACTCGTTGGAAACCTTGTTCACGATGGAGCTGGAAGCATCGGTTTCCACATCCAGAGCCTTGTTGGTGATCCTGTTTTTCGCTTCGTTATTGATGTTTTCCGCCGTCAGGCTGCTGTCGCCGGTCACCGTGGTGGTCTGGTCGCCGCCTACGGTGGTGCTCAGGTTGGCTTTGTAGTCGAAAGGTGTCAAGGTCTTTAGACACATAGAACTGAGACACCTTTTTATCCTACCGATTCTTGGTATTTTTCATTCGGGGTTAAATAATCAATGCTC
>OMYF01000042.1 GCA_900315205.1 uncultured Acidaminococcus sp. | reverse complement strand
TTAAGTTTTGTAGCAAAAACTATTTTAAGATGAAGGTCTTTCTTTTTGCAACTTTATAAGGGATTATTCATTCCACCGAGAACTATTTTACACTAAGCAGGACCGCCGGCGGATGCAGAAGGACCTGTGCTCCCGGCACAGCGTTCTCGGTGCATCGCTGCACTGCGGAAGCAGCAGGTCCTTTCGTTTCTGACATATTCAGAGTGTACCGCTCAGGAAACCGCGTCATCCCCTCATTTCGCCTCCGAAACTCCGGTGCCGGACACATGGGACAAAACAGACGGCAGGGTGCCGTCCCGGTTTCCTACCGTACTTTGCGTTCCAGGATGATACTCCACAAAATGCCCTCCCGCAGACCGCGGCGGGTCAGTTTCCTGCGGCGCTGCCGGGCCCGGGGCTGCGGTGTCTCCAGCACAGTGGGCTTCAGTTCCCCGTCCAGGGACGTCTGCAGTTTCGTCAGGTCTTCCCGTACGGAAGGATTGACAGGATGAAGTTCCTCCCTGACTGTCGTATGCAGCGGCTCTGTTTCGACGGTCGGCCCTTCACAGCCCGGTTCAGGCGGGACTGGCTGCTTCATCCGGGCTTCGAACCGGGCCAGGGCATCGCGGATCTTCGGATCCATGTCCTTTGCCGCCCCGGCTCCCCGGTTTCCCGGCGGCTTTGGCAGAGGCCGTTCGGGGTTCTGCCGCTTCCCGGTCCGTTTCCGGCCCAGGAGCTGCCCCAGGATCAGGACAAAAACGAGGATCTGGAAAAACTGAGAAAATTCCATGCTGAGGCTCCTTACTTGCCGTCCTGTTCATCCGTCTCGGGCATTCCCGTACCGGCCAGATTTTCCCTCATGTGCGTATCAGCATTGATATTTTTCAGACGGTAATAGTCCATCACACCCAGATGCCCGTCCCGCAGCGCCTGAGCCAGTGCAGCCGGCACCTGCGCCTGGGCTTCGACGACTTTGGCCTTCATTTCCTGCGTGTAGGCTTTCATCTCCTGCTCCTTGGCCACAGCCATGGCGCGGCGTTCCTCCGCCTTGGCCTGGGCGATGTTCTTGTCCGCCTCAGCCTGGTCCGTCATCAGCTGCGCACCGATATTGCGGCCCACGTCGACGTCCGCGATGTCGATGGAGAGGATTTCAAAGGCCGAACCTGCATCCAGGCCCTTGTTCAGCACGGTCCGTGAAATATGATCCGGGTTTTCGAGCACATCCGTATGCTCCTCCGAAGAACCGACCGTCGTCACGATACCTTCGCCGACACGGGCGATGATGGTCGATTCGCCGGCCCCTCCGACGAGACGGTCGATGTTGGCACGGACCGTCACACGGGCCCGGACTTTCAGTTCGATCCCGTTCTTGGCCACTGCCGAAATCAGCGGTGTCTCGATGACCTTGGGATTGACACTCATCTGCACGGCCTCCAGAACATCACGGCCGGCCAGATCGATCGCGGCGGCCCGTTCAAACGTCAGGGGAATGGCTGCGCGTTCTGCCGCGATCAGGGCATCGACGACGCGGTCCACATCACCGCCGGCCAGATAATGCGCTTCCAGCTGGTCCACATTGAGGTTCAGCCCCGCTTTGTTGGCCTTGACGAGCGGCAGGACGATCTTGGAGGGCACGACCCGGCGCAGGCGCATCCCCACAAGATTGAAGATCCCCACCCGGACACCGGCCGCCATGGCGGAAACCCACAGTCCCAGCGGCACAAAGTGCAGGAACAGGATGATGACGATAAAAAGCAGGATGATGATCACACTGCTGCTGAGATAAGCAATCATTCTTTGACCTCCTTTGCTACGACGACACGGCCTCCGCTGACAGCGACGACGACGAGAGGCGTACCCGGTTCATAAAATTCGCCCTGGGAAATGACATCCACGGTCTTTCCCTCGATCAGGGCCTTGCCCGCCGGATGGAGCGGTGTCCGGGCCACACCGGATTTTCCCAGCAGGCTCCGCGGCACGTCCGTACTGACATACCCCTTGTCGGAAGAACTCCTGAGACCCAGGGTCAGCCATCTGCCGATGCGGCTGTGAGGCCCCCTGCGGAAGAACCAGATGCCCAGGAGCACTGTAAAGAAAAGTACGGCACCCACGATAAGTGCCGCCTCGAACGTGGCACCCAGATACAGATAGAGCGCTGCCAGGAGGCAGGCCAGCCCGGTCATGCCGAAGATGCCGAAACCGGGGATCAGCAATTCCACAGCAAGGAGAATCAGGCCTGTGCAAAGAAGCGTAACAGCCATGGCAATTCTCCTTTCCCTAAAGAACTTCGTCCGGACCGCACCGGATGGGAACAACCGCCCTTTCCGGCCTCCGGCTGCTCTTCATATTATTCACCGGGAAACGGGAAAATCCTTTTTTCTCCGCGCTGCCGGCCGGAAAGGATACGGGGCAGCCCCCGGCAGGGAGAAAATTCGGGCAAAAAAAAATGACTGCCCTTTCGGCAATCACACTGTCTTCATATGATGGTGGGCGCTAACAGGATCGAACTGCTGACATTCTGCTTGTAAGGCAGACGCTCTCCCAGCTGAGCTAAGCGCCCAACAAAAAAATGGTGACCGGGGGGGGAATCGAACCCCCGATACCGCCGTGAAAGGGCGGTGTCTTAACCGCTTGACCACCCGGCCAAAAAAAAATGGTGATCCGCCAGAGGATCGAACTCTGGACACCCTGATTAAGAGTCAGGTGCTCTACCAGCTGAGCTAGCGGACCACATCAGTCAACTCTGTCGAGTGACTACTCGAATATAATAGCTGATTTTCGTTCCTTTTGCAAGTACTTTTTTCCTTTTTTTGAAGATTTTTTTGTTTTCCCCTGCGGACAGAGGAAAAAAGAACGGAAGGACACCGGATCAGGCTGCCCGCAGCCATGGTCCTGCAGGCAGTTTCCCCTTTATTTTTTGAGGAACCGGTGCGCCGCCTCCAGCACCTGTTCCACCGTGAGGTCTTTCATGCAGCGCATGTCATCGCACTGGTGGCGCATCCGTTTGCGGCATCCGTCACAGGGCGGGATGGCGCGCACGATCACGGCATCTTTTGTATAGGGACCGTACAGATCCGGATGGCTCGGCCCGTACATGGCCACGATGGGCACTTTCTGGCTGATGGCGACATGCATGGGCCCGCTGTCATTTGTGATGATAAGGCAGCAGCGCCCCATGGCGGCAGCCAGTTCTCCCAGACGGAACCTGCCCGTGGCGATGATGGGCTTCGTCCTCATGAAGGATGTGGCTTCCCGGACCATGGCTTCATCCATGGGCCCGCCAAAAAAGACCGTCCTGTACCCTTCCCCGGCAAGGACGTCAGCGACACGGGCAAACCGCTCCGGTGCCCAGCGTTTGGTCACGACAGCGCTCCCGATGTTGAAGCCCACGAGAGGCTCGTCCGGCCCAAGGCCCTCGCTCTTCCAGAAGGCCTGAGCCGCAGCCCGGTGTTCCGGCCCCGGAAAGACTTCCAGGCCCTCGTGGACAAGATTCTTGACGCCCAGGCGGGTCAGTACGTCCAGATACATATCTGCCGCATGGATCGTACGGTTCAGCTTCAAATAGGGATGGAAGAACGGACGGAACAGAAAATGGGAAGCCCCTGCCCTGACCGGGACCGAAGCCATGGCAGCAATGAATGAACACCGTTCATTGGGGTGCAGATTGATGAGGACATCGAAATGAGCCTCCGAGATCCGCCGGCTCATGGCAAGCAGGGATCTCAGATTGTCGTCCTTTCCCTTTTTGTCGATGGTCCAGACATGGTCGATATAGGGGTTGCAGGCTACGATATCCCGCAGCTTTTCATCGACCAGGTAGGTAATATCCGCTCCGGGCGCCGCACTCCGCAGGGCATGGAGAAAAGGTGTGGTCAGCACCAGATCGCCCAGATGCATGAGGAACGTCACAATGATTTTTTTATGTGCCAGTTCAATCACGGACCCTTCCCTCCTTTGCAAGGAAAATTTCGTATACCTGGTCGGGTGTCACCTGCTGCATGCAGGTCCAGTGGTCACAGTGTTTGCGCAGACAGCCCGCACAGGGGCTGGGACTTGTCAGGATGACCGCGCCGGGATCCCCGTAGGGCCCGGTCCGGTCGGGCCGCGTCGGCCCGTAAATCGCCACAAGGGGTTTGCCGTAGGCCGCAGCGATATGGAGCGGTCCCGTATCCCCGCTGACATAGAAGCGGCACTGTTTGATGAGCGCTCCCAGTTCCCGCAGATCCGTCCGGCCGATGAAATCGATGATATGGGGATCGTACCCCGTCATTTCCCGGATCCGTTCGCCTTTTTCCGCATCGTCGGGCCCGCCGGCGAGCACCACATACCATCCGTCCGCGGCAAACCTGCGGGCCAGTGCGGCAAAGTGGGCCACGGGCCACTGTTTGGTGACCCAGCGGGCACCGGGTGCCAGTACGACATAGGGCAGTTCTTTCCGGTCCGGGATCCCCGCCGCCGTCAGACGCTCCCGGATGGTGCGGCACTGCTCCGGAAGAGCCGGCATGGGATACTGGATGCTTTCCACCCGGGCGCCCAGATACCGTGCCACGTCGAGATACCGTTCGATCACATGGTCATGGATATGGGGGCCCTCGATGGCTTTGGAAACAAGGGCACTGCCCTCGCGCATCTCCCCGTACCCGATCCGGTTGGGGCAGCCTGTCAAAAAGGCCATGACCGCACTCTTGAAAAGGCCCTGGAGATCGATGACGAGATCGAAGTGGCGGGACCGGAGCTGCTCTTTCATGGCCTGCAGCGCCTTCCATTTTGCTTTCCACCCCATCTGGAGGAAAGCCTTCTTGTCAAAATAGATGACTTCATCCACCACGGGCGGGTCCGGGATGAATGCAGCGAACTGGGGATGGACCAGCCAGGTGATGCGGCTTTCAGGAAACCGCTCCCGCAGCGCCCCTGCAAAGGGCAGCGCATGGATCACGTCTCCCAGGGAACTCATCTTGATGATCAGGATGTTCTTATATTCCACAGCCTCTCGCCTGCCTTGCCAAAATTTGTCTTACAAAATCGAGCAGATTGGACCCCGTAAAAAGGTAGCCCGGGATCCCCGCATTGAGGGCGGCATCCACATCGGACATCCTGTCCCCGATCAGGAAGGAACCCCGCCGCGATACGCCGTAATCACGGAACGCCGCAAGCAGCATGCCGGGCTGCGGTTTCCGGCACTGGCAGGGATGGACCAGTCCGGGGATGACGCCCTTTGTCGGATGATGGGGGCAGTAATAGAAGCGGTCGATATGGCCGCCTTTTTTTTCGATTTCCGCCTCCATCCAGGCATGGAGCGCCTCCATGTCCGCCACCGTAAAATAACCGCGGGCGATGCCGCTCTGGTTCGTCACGACAAAAACAAGGAAGCCCTGCTTATTCAGCAGGGCTATGGCTTCCCGTGCCCCGTCGATCCAGCGCACCTCTTCAGGTTTGCTGACATATCCCGTATCCACGTCCAGGACACCGTCCCGGTCAAAAAATACTGCACGCCGGTTCAAAGCGGGGCCTCCTCTCTCCGGACACGCTGCGCCGTCCGGTATTTTTCCCGCATATATCTGCACTGTCCTTCCGGGGCCGGCCGGGACCTGAGCATTGCCCGCCGTCCCCGCAGCCTTACCGGTAATACCCATCGGAATCGGCGAGGACCCGGCAGTATTCCTTGACGGCCGTGGCAAAATCCGTAAAGCCGCCGTCATAGCCGGCAGCCAGGAGTTTCGTCGGATCTGCCTGGGTATAGCTCTGATATTTTCCCTTCAGGACTTCCGGGAACGGCACATAGACAAGTTCGCCGCTGCCAAAGAACTCCAGCACTGCTTTTGCCATTTCATTGAAAGTGTGGGCATGGCCCGTGCCGCAGTTATAGATTCCCTTCAGTTCCGGATGCTCCATGAAGTAAAAGAGCACCTTCACCACGTCCTTGACATAGATGAAATCGCGGGTCTGTTCGCCCGGTCCGTACCCGTCGTACCCCTCGAACAGTCTGACCTGCTTGTCCTTCTGCCACTGCAGGAACATCTGCCGGACCATGGATGCCATCTTGCCCTTGTGGTTCTCCTGCGGCCCGAAGACATTGAAATACCGGAAACCGGCCACCTGGCTCTCCAGGCTGCCAAGATAGCGGCGGACATAATTGTCGAAGAAAAGTTTGGAGAACGCATACACATTCAGCGCTTCCTCACAGGCCGGCTCCTCCCGGAAGCCATGCCTGCCGCTGCCGTAGGTCGAGGCGGAGGACGCGTAGAGGAACTGGATCTTCCGGTCCGCGGCAAAATGGAACAGCGTCTTCGTATATTCGAAGTTGTTGTCCATCATGTATTTGCCATTGTACTCCATCGTATCGGAGCAGGCTCCCTCATGGAAGATCACGTCGATCTTCTCATGATTGAAACGGCCCGCCCGGACGCGTTCCAGGAAGTCCCCTTTATCGAGATAATCCATGACCCGGAGGCCCTGGATATTTTTGAATTTCACCATATTGGTCAGGTTGTCGACCACCAGGATATCATCCCGGCCCCGGTCGTTCAGGCCCTTGACGATATTGCTGCCAATGAACCCGGCACCGCCAGTTACGATAATCATAGCTTGACCTCCTTCACAAGGTTCATGATTTTCCGGATGATGCCCGTTGTGGAATAGCCTTCCTTGAAAGGCAGGATCTGCACACCGCCGGCATATTCCCGGCCGGCCACTTCTTCAGGTCTGTAATCGCCGCCCTTGACGATCAGGTCGGGTCGCAGCGTCCGGACCAGTTCCGTCGGCGTGTCCTCCCCGAAGAGGACGACCCCGTCGACACAGCGCAGTGCAGAAAGGACCCTCGCGCGGTCCACTTCATTGTTGACCGGGCGCGACTCCCCTTTGAGACGCTTCACAGAAGCATCCGTATTGACTCCCACCAGCAGATGGTCTCCCAGACAGGCTGCTTCTTCCAGATAGGAGACATGGCCCGAATGCAGGATGTCGAAACAGCCGTTCGTAAAGACGACGGTCTCGCCCGCAGCCTGCCAGGTCCTGACGAGACGCTGCGCTTCCTCCCAGGAAAGAGGTGCATACTCCCGGCCGGAATGTTCCGTCTCCGAGAGCACTTCTTTGAGGAGCTCGTCCTGATGGACCGCGTAGGTCCCCACTTTGGAAACGACGATCCCCGCAGCCTTGTTGGACAGCTCCAGTGCGTCCGCCAGTGACAGGCGGCCCGCGGCGGACGCCAGCAGTACGGAAGCCACCGTATCGCCGGCACCGGAAACATCGAAGACTTCCTGCGCCGTTGCAGCTTCCGTGATCACTTCATGTTCATTGACGAGGGTAACGCCTTTTTCCGAGCGCGTCACGACCACATTGGCAATATCGAAGTCCCGGCAGGCACGGTGAGCCAGTTCCACCAGCGGCTCCGTCTCGTTCGGCACCTGGGTGCCCGCCTCCTCGTTCATTTCCTTGACATTGGGCGTAATGAAGTCGCAGCCGCGGTATTTCTCCCAGTTGGCACCCTTGGGGTCGACCAGGACCGGCACCACAGCCCCATGGGCCAGGCGGATCACTTCCTGACAGAAATGATCCGAGCAGACACCCTTGGCATAGTCAGAAAGGACGATCCCGTCGATGCCTTCTTCGAGACGGCGGCGGAACCATTTCAGCAGGGTGCGCTCCTCCTCGTCCGTCAGGTCCCCGGGCTCTTCAAAATCGAGGCGCAGCATCTGCTGCCGCGACCCGATGACACGCAGTTTCGTAATAGTGCTCCGTCCGGGCGAACGGAAGAGGCCCGAAGCATCGATGCCCGCCTCCCTGAGTTTGGACTCCAGGATCTTCCGGTGGGCATCGTCGCCCGTGACGCCGCAGGCATAGACCTTGGCGCCCAGGCCGGCCAGGTTCGCCGCCACATTGCCCGCACCGCCCAGGACGGATGTCATCCGCCGCACGCGGTTCACCGGGACCGGTGCTTCCGGCGAGATCCGCTTCACTTCGCCGTAGAAATACTGATCCAGCATGATATCGCCGATGACGACGAGTTTCAGCCGGGTCAGGGTATCTGTCAAAAACTGGATTACCTGATCGTTTCTCATTCCGTTTCCACCAATTCACAAAGGATATGGCCCATCAGTTCATGGATTTCCTGGACCCGCGCCGTGTTGTCTTCCGGCACGTTGAGCAGGATATCGCACAGTTCGGCCATCTTGCCGCCCGTCCGGGCCGTGAAGCCCAGGACACGGATATGCTTTTTGCGTGCTGCCGCGATGGCATTCACCACATTGGGACTGTTCCCGGACGTGGAAATCGCCACCAGCAGATCCCCCTCGCGGCCCAGACCCTCGACCTGGCGGGCAAAGACCCGATCGTAGCCGTAATCGTTGCCCACAGCCGTCAGGACGGACGTATCCGTCGTCAGGGCCAGGCCCGCCATGCCTTCCCGTTCCTTCTGGAAACGGCCGACGATTTCCGCGGCCCAGTGCTGGGCATCGGCAGCACTGCCGCCGTTGCCGCAGAACATGATCTTGTTGCCGGAAGCGAGCGTCATTTTCATCAGGCCGGCTGCATCTTCCAGGCTGCGCAGGAGACGTTTGCTCCCCATGACGCGATGGATCAGTTTTTCGTGTTCGAGAAAACGGGCTTCGATCAATTCCTGTACATTACCAACGGAAGAGGTCATATGTCACACTCCATTCATCATCACCGCCGCGGTACCGTTTGTCACGATACTGGATGCCCAGACGGAAGCAGCAGAAATCGTGGTCCCAGCGCCAGATGTATTCATACACATTATGTTCGCCCGCATCATAACGGGTCAAAAACGAAATATGGTCCCTCGAGCCAAAAGATTTGCGAAGGCCGAACTGGAGTTCCCGGTCCATATCGGGCGCACCGTAGCTGAAGAGCGAGGCCCGGCGTCTCTCCCAGAAATAACCGGTCCACGTATAGAATCCGGCTCCCATATCCCGGCCGAGGACGCCCGAGTAGAGCCATGTCTTCTCCGTGGAGTCCCGGGCACTTTCATTGATCCACTTGTGCCCTGCCCCCAGGTTGAGGCGCAGCGGGCGGTCGCCGTGGGTCAGGTCGATAGGGTCATGCCGCAGGAACGCGGCATACTCCGTGTGCCAGCTGCGGTGCCAGTTATCCTTCCACAGGCCGTGGCTGACATAGCCGGAATAGGAAAGCGGCAGGCCATCGGCAATGCGGTGGTCCTTATAGACGAACTTCAGGTTCCGCTGCTTGCGGATCCATTTATTATCATCATCTTCATCATAGCCTTCTTCCAGGGTCACATAGAAATTCCGGGCATCCTGTCTGTCCGTGAACATGGGACGCCAGCCCACCTTGGAATAATATTTGATATCCCCCGTCAGGGTATTGCTGTCGCTGAACGGATGGACCCAGTTGAAGCGGAATTTCCAGCCCTGATCATGGTCATAGCCGATATGCGGAGCAAGGCTCTGCTGACTGCCTTCATCATTCAGGTTGTTGATCCAGCGGTCCCGGGAATAGATATGCTTCCCTTTCAGGTAGACCTTTACATTATAGGCAATGATCTTGTCGTTCGGATAGATGACGACCTTATCCGCCCGCACTTCGGCGCAGGGCGTATGCTTGACAGCGGGGCAGCGCGTCGTCCTGCCGCCGTCGGAAAGCTCCACTCTGTCCGGATAGATTTCCCCGATATTGGCAGAATAGATATCAGCCCCGTTGGTCCCGTGGATATCCTTGACGGTGCCCGTCTTGGTCTTGAAATTATAATGGCCCCATTTAGAATCGTTCGTGCTCGTCGAATCGATCATGCGGCCGCCTTCGAGAAGGTACACATCCCCAGTAAGCGCATTGCCCCGGGCTTCCGTCGTATAAAGCTTCTGGTCGCCCTGATACATCCGTACGGTGCCCACAGCCGTGAAATCGCCCGTTTCCGAATCATAGACGACATGATCCCCGTAGATCGTAATAGGCAGAGAAGACTGTTTGGAGGCAGGATCCTCCTCACCCCGTTTTTCCCGGGCCTTTCTCTCCTTGACCGTCTCGCCCTTGGCATGGACGACATCCTCCGTCAGCGAATCCGGCTCATCCTGGAGCCTGAGGGCCCGTTCCTGCTGAGCAGCCCGGTGCGCCACATCTTCCAGGGTCTGAGGGGTATAGGCCGGCCCTTTGCTGGTCGAGAGCGGGCCGCCTGTGTACGTATAGGATCCCGTCCCGGCCCAGGCTGCCGAAGCCGGCAGGAGCAGTGCCAGAAGCGTTCCCAAGGTCAGCGCCTTATTGTTCATGTAATCGTTCCTCCGCAATCTGGACTGGCCTGCCCGGAAAGTATCAAGGCAGGGAGTCCTGATAAGCATACACTACGAAACATTATACCACAAATATGGCCGGGCACGAAAAACGTCTCTGCGCCGGACTTCCGGCCCTTTCCGCCGCCATCCCCTGTGCGGGGAAAGACGCAGCCCGCAGCGCCGGAAAAAGACCGGCCCTGTACGAAAACAGGCCCGGTGCCTTCGCACCGGGCCTGCAGGCTGACATGTCTTATTCTTCGGCAAGGTCCATATCGACGTCCATCTCTTCGTCGTCCTGAGCCGTTTCAGCCGTTTTGCCGTGTTTCTTGTTTTTGGCCGCTTCTTCGCTCTTTTTTTCGTCAGCGGCAAGCGTCGCTTCCGTTTCATCGTCCGCGCGGTCTTTATGGTTTCCGCTGCTTACGGCCGCACTGTCGGGCTTTTCGACCGTATCGATCTTCTTCAGTTCTTCTTCCGAAGCGCTGACAGCCTGCTGGCCCACCTGCGGCACACCGGCAAGGAGGATGCCCTGGACGGGCGTATCTTCCGCGACCTGGACGTAGGTGTTGCTGCCGGCAGGGATGACGACGGACGAACCCTTGACGAAGGCGCCGCCGACGATGCCGACAGGGCCAAAGAGGATCATGCCGCCGATGGAGGCACCCGCCGCACCGGCTGCGGTCTTTGCCTGCTGCTTGGCCAGATCACCCATGATGATGGGCACTTTTTCACCGCTTGCAGCCGTGACGTACGTGAAATCAAGATCGATCCGGGCATCCCGGCCAAAGATCCGGGGCTGCACGATCTTCTTGATCGAAGCCTGCCCCTTGGCTCCCTTTGGCAGCACAAGGGCTTCGCCGACGTAGACATTGTCGTCGACGGTGATATCCACCGTATCGCCGGCCTGATTCTGTTTGCTGCTGATATCTTCCATGAACTTGATCTTGATCAGGGAATCTTTGGGCAGCGTCACAGCCTGACGGGTCAGGCTCCCGGACGGGAACGCAGATTTGTTCAGGCGGTTCAGGCGGGACAGCACCGTATCATTCGTATACATGGTACCGAAGATCTGGTTTTCCAGATTCCCGATCCGGTCCTTCACGCCTTCCGTGGACATCCGGTCGGAGAACTGCCATTCAATGGCATTCATCTGGGCGGCAACGGACAGCTGGCTGCCGCTGGGCGTGCCTTCCAGTCTGTTGTAGACGCGGTCCACCCGGCTCATGACGGAACCGCTGGACGTCTGTCCATACATATCTTTTTCCATTTTGTCGACGCGGCTGATCAGCGATCCGGCCTGTTCCTGGCCGTATAAGAAAACTTCGGATGCTCCCAGCTTGTCCGCCACAGTGCTGGCTGACAGGGACTCCGCGGCAAAAGCCGGCGTGAGACAGGTCAGGCACAGCAGGGCTGTCATGATGATACTGATGAATTTTTTGTTCACGACGCACACCTCCGTCAGATTTGTCTATTTCTTATTTTACCATAAACAGATAGTTTGTGACAGGCAAAAGTCCCCGGCCTGTTTCCGCTGCCCGCGGCCGCTCTTTCACACATCTGCTTTCCGCCAGAGCCGCAGGGATCCGGCCATCGTTTCCCGCATCGCGTCCATCAGTGCGTAGCGGCGGCGGTGATTGGCCCGCTTCGAAGGTTTGAGTTCCGAAAGGTCCCGGCGCTTCTCCTCCAGGGGAATGACATAAAAGCGCGGATCCGCATCGGGCGACCCGCCGCATTCGGCCCAGAAATCCCCGAAATTCGTCTTCAGCTTGCGGTCCATGCGGACGTGGTTCATCGCATAGTACCCTTCGTTCGTAACGGCATAGATCTTTTCGCAGCCCACAAGATCCGCCAGGGTCCGCAGGCCGTAAAAGATAAGGTTCTTCGTGCGGTAGCCAAAGAATTTCTTGGTCATGGCCTTGACGGCATCATTGCCGAGGGTCGTTCCCTGGAGGGCACCGACGAAGAAACACGGCTTTCCCGTATCCGGTGCCGGTGAAAGCCAGAACATGATCTGATAGAAAGGAAGATCATCCCAGCGCAGGACCAGGGACAGGCATCCCTCCTTGCGCTGCCCCGGATGGAACAGCAGTTCCAGCACGAGGGGCTTTTCTGCGAACTCGTCCTGCCAGAGCGGCACGGATCCATGCTGCTGATAGATGCGGCGCAGGAAGGCGTCACTGAAAAACTGCTGCAGCAGCGTCAGATGATCCCTGATGAGCCTGATCCGTTCATCCCAGCCGGCACCCTTGTAAAAGAAAGCCCGTGTCGCCTGCTCCAGCAGGCAGGGCATCCCGGCATAGACATCGCGCCTGACCGGATCGGCCGCGAAAAATGCCTGCAGCCCGCTGATGGAGTCCCGGTGCAGGGCACAGCGCAGCAAAAAGACCAGATAGCGTTTGCGTTCTTTCAGATGCCTGCAGTTGTAGCAGGCGTGTCCCGTATGTCTAAGATCGTCCCAATCCATGAAAAACCCTTTCTGCAAAAAAAGCGGTCCTTAAGGAGCTGCTGAAGGATCCAGCAATTCCTTAAGACCGCCTTCCGTACTGTTTTTATTTGATTTTGTTGTTCTTTACGGCCTTGTTCAGTTCACGCTTGCAGAGATAACGGAAGCGCTGATGCGGATAATCGTACTTGGGATGGATGGCACCGGATTCCATCTCATCGCGGAAACGGTAATGATCCTCCACATACTTGCCGTTCAGCATGTTGATGGTCGCGAACTTGCCGCGGAAATTCAGCATGGTCACCGGTTCACGGCGCATCTGATCCTCTGTTACATCAAAGGTATCCACGCTCATGGCAATGACCACATCCGCGCCCGTAGCCCTGGCTACTGCCGTGAGTCCGTCCTTGCTGAAGAGATGGTCCTGCTGAGCCAGTGCTGCCTTGCGGACCGGTTCCGCCTCGACCATATCATAATCCGGATACTGGAAGAGTTCTCCCACTACGGAGCTGTAGGCGATCGGTTTGATGCCCGCATCGTCTTCCACATTCTCGCCGATGATGAGCGGCACCACGGCCAGTTTGAGAGCCGCATCCGCCCTGCTGAAGCCGGGGATCATGAGAGCTGCGCAGAAGATGGCAGCGGTCAGCATTTTCCAGATTTTATTCATTGTGAATGAGCCTCCTGTCATTGGATTGCCTGCATTGCTGACTGCCGGGATGTTCCCGGCTTTGTGACTGATTGTATCATAAAAAAGAGGAATTGACTACTCCTGGCTGCAGTAGGCCGCAGCTACCCAGCCCACTTCGCCGTCTTCGCGGCGGACCTTGATCCACTGCATCCCTTCCCCTTCGGCAGCGTCCAGGATGGTGACGACTTCATCTTTGTCGAAGTAGCCGATGATGTCACCATTCAGGCTCGGATCGCTCCTCATGCGGACTTCCGTCGCCGAGATACGGCCCTTGCGGTTTTCCAGGATGGCGTCGGCCCTGACCCGGGCGCCTTCTTCCACATTAAGATAATCGGCGGCGATCCAGCCTTCCGTGCCGTCTCCGCGGACCACCTGATACCATTTATAGCCCGTAGCGACATCACTGCTGAGGACACCCACCACTTCTCCATTCTCGAAGTAGCCGATGATCCCCTGATCCGTGCCGGCGCCGCTGCGCATGCGGACTTCCGTACCGATTACCGTGCCCTTGGGCGCGCTGCCCGTATAATTCGGGATCGTTTCCTCCTGGGCCGGCGCAGCGGGCGTCTCAGCCGGAGCAGGTGCGGGTGCCGGTGCGGCAGGCGTCTCAGCCGGTGCAGGTGCCGGTGTCGCTGCGGCAGCAGGCTTTTCAGCCGGAGCAGGTGCCGGCGCCGGGGCAGCGGCAGGTTTCTCCGCCGGAGCGGGCGCAGGTGCCGGTGCTGCTGCAGCGGCAGGTTTCTCCGCCGGTGCGGGTGCAGCGCTTTCCTTCTTCGTTTCCGTCTCCGCAGCCGCTTTCACAGGCTCGGAGGCTGCTTTCTCCGGTTCTTTGGCCGGAGCCGTTTCCTTCACAGCCGTCCTGACCGGTTCTGCTGCGAGCGCCGCAGCGGGCGTGCTTTCTGCCGGCGTTGCTGCAGTCTCATCGAGATCCGCTGCCGAAAGGTTCACTTCGATCTCGCCTTCGCTCTTATCGAGGACGGATCCCGCATGGTACAGGCCGATGACGCTTTTATCCTCATCGATATAATACGTATCGGGCAGCTCTGACGATTTCGACGCGTCGATATCGTACAGATACTGCAGCCCGTTTTCCGAGCGTTTCTTCAGTTCATCCGTATTGTAATAGTAGCTCAGGGGTCTCAGATCACCGGTGCGGCGGTCGAACGTCATGCCCTGTGTTTCCTCCACACCCATGACCGGTGTCATGACGACGGTCAGGCTGATCGTATCCTCATCGGCGCGGTGCACATCGTAATGCACCTTGCCGCCGCCCAGCGTGGCGGCTTCGCTTACGAACGAAGCGACCTGGCTGCTCAGGGCCCTGTTGATCTTTTCCGTGGCGGAGACACGGCCGCCCGTCACTTCCGGGCATTCGACGGTCACGGATTTTTCCGTCCGCGTCACCGTCCTGACCGGTACATCAGCCGCCCAGACCGGCACAGCCGTGCCAAGTACGAGGCAGCTCGCCAATACTGCAATGGATTTTTTTAACATGCTGATTTCTCTCCCCGTCCGTTCCGCGGCCCTTTCCCCTGCAAAATGCAGGATGTCCCGCAGGACGGACTCACTGTCATAACCCTTTCTTCCGGTCTTTCCCACGGGCAGCGCACGGCCCGGCCCGGAAAAAGGGCTTCTCTTAAGTTTACTGTATTTTCCCATCCCCCGTCAAGGAAGCTCACTCCCGTCCGGGTACGACGGCTTCTTCCGCTTCATAGAGCCGGACCTGCTCCAGCTCCACCGGCCGGCTGAACGTTTCCGTAAGCCATGCCTCCGCCCGGTGGCTGTCCTCCTCCCGCATATCGAGCAAAACGGCGGCCCGGTTCCCATAGGCCACATCGGCGACTTTGAACAGCGGCTGGCGGTACAGCTGGTTGAGGACCCGGCCCACATCCTCGACGGGCCAGGAAAACCGGTACTGTCCCATCCGGACGGGACGGGAAAGGCCGGCCGCGCGCACGGCTTCGGAAACAGCTTTCCCATACGTCCGGGTCAGCCCTCCGGCACCTAGCTTGATGCCGCCGAAATACCGTGTCACCACGGCTGCAGTATTGCAGATCTCCTTCTGGCGCAGCACTTCGAGCATGGGAGAACCTGCTGTCCCCGACGGTTCTCCGTCATCGTTCGAACGCTCCGCCCGGGGTGACGTCCCCACGATATAGGCCGAGCAGTTGTGCGTGGCATCCCAGAATTCTTTTTTGATTTCCCGGATAAAGGCCTGTGCCTCCGCTTCCGTCCGCACCCGCCTGAGCGAGCAGATAAAGCGGGATTTCTGGACCACCAGTTCCGTCCGCACATCCTTCGTGATCACAAATGAGTCCATAAACATTCCTTTCTCATATGTTGTTATTATAGCATTTGAGAAAGAGAAAGATGAGTCCCCCTTAAAAATCTTTACAATTCCGACACAAAATTTATAATTGAAAGAAGATGGGACGGCCTGCCGGCCTTCTGGAAAACCCGGCCTCTTTTGCAAAAACCGTCCCCTGATCCCTTTATCTCTTTTTCTGCCCCAAGGAGCTGATTGCGATGAAAAACTGTCTGACCGCGCTCTGCCTTACGGTGATGCTCATTTCTGTCCTTCCCCGCCCGGCGCATGCCACGGCACAGATGCCGGACACACCGGCAGCGTATACGAGTGCCGCCGCCTGGACGCGGGCAGATGGCGACAGGATCCTTGCCGCGCCGGACCGGATCGCCGCGATGGATGCCCATATGGCGGAAGCCGTCCACGGGGATATCCGGAACGTCAAAGACAGCATCGGCGGGCCGGCGCTCCGGGCCTTTGTGACGGAAGCCGCCGTCAGGCCGGACCTTTATATAAAAGGAAAAAAGATCACGCCCGCCTTTGCGGAGGAGCTGCGGAAAAACAGCACTGCCCGGATCCGGGAGGAGAATCCCGTCGCCTTCGCCATCGTGACGGAAAGGGTGAACATCAGGGTCTTTCCGACAGAAGTACAGGCTTTCGAGACGCCGGCGGACACCCATTTCGACGCCTGGCAGTGCTCGGCCGTCGATCCGGCCACACCGGTCCGGGTCTATGTGTACGACGGGACCGGGAATTTCTGCTACGTCCGGGCACCGGGGTACCGCGGCTGGATCCCGTCCCGGCAGATCGCACTGACGGACCGCGGGACCTGGGAAAAATTCGTGCAGCCCGCCTCCCCCGCCGTCGTGACGGGCCGCCTTCTGACGCTGCCGGCGGGCGATGCCCGGCAGGTCTACCAGATGGGTGCCGCGATCCCGACCGAAAACGGCAGCCTGCTCCTCCCCGCACGGGATGAGTCAGGAGATCTCCGGATCATCCGTGAAAAACCGTATTACAATGCCTCCCTGCACAAAGGGTATCTGCCCTATACGGCAAACAACATCATTGCCATGGCCTTCCGCCATCTGGGCGCGCCCTATGGCTGGGGCGGCCTCGAAAGCAGCGTGGACTGCTCCGCCTTTGTCCAGGATGTGTACCGCACCATGGGGATCGACCTGCCCCGCAACAGCGGGGAGCAGGCCCGTTCCTTCCCGGGAAAGGACCTGCGCGGACTGACGCTCACGCAGAAACTGCAGTATATCCGCTCCCTGCCGCCGGGAGCCCTGCTCTTTAAAAAGGGCCATGTCATGCTCTACCTCGGCGAAAAAGACGGCGTCCCCTATATGATCCATGCCCTCGGCTCCTTCGGCGAGCGGGACGGGAAGAAAATAAGGGCCAACTATATCCTGGAAGTCGTCGTCAGCAAAGTCGATCTCCTCGGCCGCAGCGGCGTATCGCTCGCCCGGCAGCTGACAAAAGCGAATGTCTACGAATGATACGAATAAAAACGGGGCGTCCTGCAAAGATCCATCCGATCCTGCAGGACGCCTGCGCATTTCCATGAAATATCCAGCCCTTCTGTCAAAAATGGAGGGTTCTCAAAAGCTGCGGTGTCAATAACTTTGGGTACAGTATAAGCCGCGGGTCGCGGGTCGCAGGCCGCGGGACGCGGGTCGCAGGTCGCAGGCCGCGGGACGCGGGTCGCAGGTCGCAGGCCGCGGGACGCGGGTCGCAGGTCGCAGGCCGCGGAAAGGTGTCAAGGTCTTTAGACACATAGAACTGAGACACCTTTTTATCCTACCGATTCTTGGTATTTTTCATTCGGGGTTAAATAATCAATG
>OMYF01000015.1 GCA_900315205.1 uncultured Acidaminococcus sp. | reverse complement strand
TGCTGTGGGAACAGATTACCCAAACGAGCCGTGAACATATTTGATTGGTGAATAACTATTCGATGAAAAGGTCTTGACCGAGAACTTGTTGACACATACGCGGTCCTGCCCAGCCTTGCGAAAAACCGGAACCCCGGCATATAATATCCGTAATACATCAATTGGAGGAGGATGGACTGTCATGTCCCTGGAAAAAGCCCGAGCCTGGCTGCAGGAAAAAGGGTATGCGGACCGCATCATCCGGACCGAGGGTTCCAGTGCCACGGTCGAACTGGCGGCACAGGCCCTTGGCTGCAGGCCTGCGGAAATCGCAAAGACCCTTTCGTTTCTGCAGAAAGAGCAGCCCGTACTGATCCTGGCAGAAGGCGATGCCCGGATCGACAACCATAAATATAAGGAAACGTTCCACGTCAAGGCCAGGATGATCCCGGCTGCGGAAGTGGAACAGTATATCGGCCACGCGCCCGGCGGCGTCTGTCCCTTTGGCATCCTTCCGGGTGTGAAGGTGTATCTTGACGAGAGTCTGCGCAAATTCCAGTATGTGTATCCCGCTGCCGGCGATGATCACAGCGGTGTCCGGCTGACCCCGGACGAACTGAAGGAACTGTCCGGAGCGGTGGCATGGGTGGATGTCTGCAAAGAAAAATAGGGAATCTGTATGGAACAGGCGATTTTATTCGATCTTGACGGCACTTTGACAAAATCTGAAGAAGGGATCCTGCGGAGCGTCTGCTACGCCCTGACGAAAATGGGCCGGCCCCTGCCGCCCCGGAGCGTACTGCTTGCCTTTATCGGACCGCCGCTTGTGGATTCCTTCATGCAGTTTTCGGGCATGACCCGGGAAGAAGGAAAGCAGGCAACGGCCTATTACCGCGAGCGCTTTTCGAAAATCGGGATCTTTGAAAATGAACTTTATCCCGGCGTAACGGAAATGCTGGACCGCCTGCAGGAGGCAGGGTATGTCCTTGCCACGGCTTCGTCCAAACCGGAACCATTTGTGCGGCAGATCGTGGAGCATTTTGGCCTGGGTCCTTTTTTCACGGAAATCGTGGGGGCCACTTTTGACGGCCGGATCAGTTCCAAAGCATCCGTTGTCGCGGAGGTCCTCCGCCGGCTGGGGATGGAAACGGAGCGGGAGGCTGTGACGCTGGTGGGGGACACCCGTTTCGATGTGGAAGGCGCCCGGGAGGAGAATGTCGGCTGTGTGGCCGTTTCCTACGGCTACGGGACCCGGCAGGAGCTGGAAGCAGCCCGGGCTCCGCGGATCCTTGATTCGGTGGCGGCAGTGGAACGGTATTTCCTGGAACGGATCCGCTGAAACCGGGATTGTAAAGCTGGGGTGCTGTGATGCGTTGATGCTGTGGTGATTTGGGCTGTGATGCTGTGGTGCTGTCAGCTCCTCTTTCCATTACAGGCATCCTTCCGGCCGGACTGGAGGCTCTGGCCTGTAAGCATCAGAAAAGGGGCTGTGAAGCTGTGGTACTGTGGTGCTGTGATGCTGTCAGTTCCTCTTCCCATTACAGGCATCCTTCCGGCCGGACTGGAGGTTTTTACCCTGTAAACATCATAAAAGAAGCTGAGAAAAACGAGCAATCATTTTTCTCAGCTTCTTTTTGCATGTGCGCTGGCCGTGCCGGGAATCATCCCAGGTGGAAGACCGTCCGGCTGCCCTTTTCTGACGCGACGACTTCAAGCTGTGCCGGGATCCGTTCTTTCAGCTCTGCCACATGGGAGATGATTCCCACAAGGCGGCCGCCGGCCTGGAGGCTGACGAGCGTATCCATGGCACTGTCGAGTGTCTCGGGATCGAGGGAACCGAAACCTTCATCCACGAGGATCGTATCAAGGTGCAGTCCTCCGGCGTACGCCTCGAGCACATCCGACAGCCCCAGGGCGAGGGAGAGGGAGGTAAAGAAGCTCTCACCGCCCGAAAGCGTCGTCACGGACCGGGCCTGTCCTGTGAAGGCATCGAGGATCTCCAGATCGAGGCCCTGCTCCTTGCGCGCGTCATGGATGCCCTGACGGCGGTAGAGCGTATACCGGCCCCCGCTGATTTTTTTCAGCCGCAGGTTGGCTGTGACCAGTACATCATCGAGGACGGCCTGCAGCACATAGGTGGAAAGGGACAGATTCTGGCTGTTGTTGCCGCGGGCGGTTTCCGCAAGGAGCGCGGCCGGGGCATAGGCTTCTGACAGGGAGGCGATTTCTTTTTCCAGGGACGTAAGGGCGGTCAGCTGTTTTTTGTCCCGCGCGATCCGCTCCTGCAGGGCACCGGCCGTCGAGGCGATTTCGCTGTAAGCCCTGCGTGCGGCATTTTCAGCCTGCTGCAGCGGCGCGAGATCGGGCTTTTGCCGGTCCCTGATCTCTGCCTCCAGGACTTTCAGCTCACCGGCGGCACTTGCTTTGTCCGCTTCGTACCGGGTGATCTGTTTCTGCCAGTCCTCCTTGTTCCTCAGCTCAGCGTGGCAGGCCAGGAATGCTTTCTGGTCGGGGAACGGGGATGCCGTCAGGCTTTCTTTGAAAGCTGCGCCGGTCTCTTTCTGTTCCCGGCGGGCTTCGGCTTCTGCTTTCCTGGCTGTGGCGAGGCTGCCTTCCAGGATTTTCAGCCGGTTTTGGGCCTGCTCCAGGGCGGCCTGCTGCTTCTGCAGCGTCCGGATGTGCGTCTCGAGTTCCTGCTGCCGGGCTTCGAGTTTTGCTTTTTCCTGTTTTGTCTGTGTGGCCGGGTGGGGATGCTCTGTGGCGCCGCAGACAGGGCAGGGCTCGCCGTCCGCCAGACTGGCCGCGAGGCGTACGGTCTCATTGGATACGGCGGTCATGCGGGCGAGCTCTTCCCGGGCTCTCGCGGCTTCCTCCTGCAGGAGGCTGGTATTCTTTTCTGCGGCGGCCGCCGTGTGGCTGGCCACTTCGCTCAGGGCAGCCTGCCATTTTGCGGCGGTCGCTTCGGTTTCCCCGGCTGCTGCCTGCTGCCGTCTCAGGGCCTGGAGCGCTCTGTCATACACAGGGGTAAGCTTTTGGGCGGCTTCGAGCAGGCTGATCTTCTGCTGCAGCCTGTCCATTTCGTCCTGCCTTGCAAGGAGTGCCTGCTGGCGCGCCCGGGCTTTTTCACAGGCGAGAAAGGCCTGCGCCAGTTTTTCCGCTTCCTGAGTGGCTGCCGCACAGGCACGGGCTTTTTCCTCTGCTGCGCGAAGCTCTTCCTGACGGAGGGAGAGTTCCTTTTTCTCTTCCCGGAGCGCCGCTGCCAGTTCTTCCGCCGTGTCTTTGCCGCACTGGCTGAGCAGGATATCCCGTTTGTTCCGGACTTCTTCATACGAGTGCTTCAGATTTTTGGCGCGGTCGTTCAGGGCTTCTTCCAGAAGGCGGTACTGTCCGGTCCGGAACAGGGTCTCCAGGATCTGCCGGCGGTCTTTGGAGTCCGCCATCAGGAAGCGGCGGAATTCCCCCTGGGGCAGGACCATGAGCTGGCAGAACTGATCGGCCTTGAATCCCAGGATGGATTCGATCTCCTTTGTCACCGTACCGAAGGCCGATGCTTTGATGGTCCGTGTGCCGTCAGGCGCTATTTCCACAAGGGACGCGCCGGGCGGCACGCTGCGGACGCCTTCACCTCGCTGTTTGTTCAGGATCTGCTCCGGTGTCCGCGTGACTTCATACGTATGGTCCCGGTTCGTAAAGCGGAGGCTCACTTTCGTGGGCAGGGAGGGCGGTGCATAGTCACTCCGGAGAGAGCGGCTGCGGCGCAGGTTTCCGCTTGCGGTTCCGTAGAGGGCAAAGGTGATGGCATCGAGGATGGTCGTCTTTCCGCTGCCCGTCGGACCCGTGATGAGGAACAGACGCTGCTCCCCCAGCCGGGTGAAGTCGATTTCCTCCTCTTCTGCATAGGGCCCGAAGGCCTGCATCGTCAGCTTCAGCGGTTTCATCAGGCGTGCCTCCCTTCTGACTGGAGTCCGTCCATGACGGTACGGAGCAGGGCCCGTTCCCTGTCGTCCAGGCTGCGTCCCTGGATCTCACGGAAGAAAGCTTCAAAGAGCTCCTCTTCGCCGAGACCTTTCCGCCTGGCCGCAGCTTCAGCTTCAGGCTGGTGTTCCAGGCCTTCATATCCCAGCAGGAGGATATGGGGGTAGCGCTTCTCCAGACGGTTCTTGGGATCTAGGACCGGTGTCCTGTCCGTCAGGATCACCTGGAGGTAATCGTCAGGACGGGCGCGGAGCGGTCCGTTCAGGAGCTCGTCAAAGGTCCCTTTCAGGACGGCGAGTTCGTGCGGAGCCCGGAGCGGGACCGCTTCGGTTTGGATCCGTCCTGCCGCGTCCATATCCACCAGGATCGCACTCTTTTTCTGGGACACTTCACTGAAGGAATATTTCATCAGGGAGCCGCAGTAGCGGACTTTTTCACTGCATTTCTGCAGGGCGTGGAGATGGCCCAGCGCCGTATACTGGAAAGCATCGAAACAATCCAGGCTGACCGAAGTGCTCCCGCCGGCGGCGAGGGGACGTTCGCTTTCCGGCGTGACCTGAGCACCGGTGACAAAAGCATGGGCCAGCGCCACTTTGCGGGCTCCTGCCGGTATCTTTTGCAAAAGACAGTCGATCTGCCAGCGCAGGGCGGCTTCGTGGGTGGCCTGCCGCGTGCCGCTGAGCTCGGTCGCGGTCAGGGGCTCGCAGTAGGTCAGCGGGGCAAAGTAGACCGGGCCTGATGCGTCCTGCAGCACGATGGGCTCTGTGTCAGCGGAGACAAGGCTTGTGATGAACAGCTTTTCCGTGGCAAAGAAAGCCTGCCCGAAATTCAGCCGGTCCGGATTGTCATGATTGCCGGCAATGAGGATGACCGGGATATGCAGGTCCAGGATCAGCCTGCGCAGCGTTTCGTCAAGGACGCGCACTGCATCGGCCGGGGGCACGGAACGGTCGTACACATCACCTGCCAGCAGCAGGCAGTCGATATGGCTGTCCCGGGCCAGGGCAAGCAGGTCTTCCACAACGGCCGCCTGATCGTCCAGCAGATGGAGCCCATGGAAGATCCTGCCCAGGTGCCAGTCTGAGGTATGGAGAAATCGCATAGATCCACTCTCTTTCCTGAAAAAGCCGATTGCAGGACAATCGGCTTTTCCATCATCATTGTTTTTTGCCTGTCGGGCGCAGACGGCACGGAGAATCACCCGTTCTGCGGGTGCGTGCTGTCCGTCATGAAAAATCATCCTCTCCAGTATAACACAGCTGTTCAAGCCGTATGATCCTGGAGAGGATGATTTTAAGAGGAGTGCCGGCGCCGCGGATCGCTGCCGGCAGCAGCCTGCAGCCCCGGAGATGGCCGCCTGTTTTACGGGCGGCGCAGCTTCCGGTCATTCCTTATGGGCCCGGGTGTCGCTTGCGAGCAGTTTCTGCCCGATCTGGGCAAAGAGCGGTGTCTTCAGCAGGAATCCCGCAAGGATGACGCCGCCGCCGCTGCTCAGCATAAAAGGTGCCACGAAGAAATAGAAGGGGACATCCTTGCCAAGGAGGAAGGAAGAGACGAAGGCGGAAATCCAGGCTCCGATGATGCCCGTGCCGAAGAGTTCTCCCAGCATCGCGGCCGGGATCTTATGGAATCTCTTGTACAGGATGCCCGCAAGGCAGGCTCCGATCATACTGCCCGGAAAGGCAAGCGGGGACCCCGTCCCCAGGAGGTTCCGCAGCAGAGAGATGACAAAGGCGATGATGGTTGCGTTGACAGGCCCCAGCAGTGCGCCGGTCAGGGCATCGATCATATTCTGCATGGGAAAACATTTGGAGACTCCGACAGGGATGTAGAACAGATTGGCAGTCAGTGTGCCAATGGCGACAAAGACTGCAGAAACAGTAAGCCGGTACGTGCTCATGATAAGGACTTCCTTTCTTTTGCTGAGAATGCATTTCCGGTTTCCACGGCACCATCATGCCATGGAGCTGCCCGGGAGGGCAAAGGATCCGCCGGGAACGGGGAGGGTATGGCAGTGAGGGTGCGCTTTTTTGCAGCGGCACAAGAAAAAAGAGTCCGCGAAAGAATGGCACCCGAGGTGGTGCCCCCCTTCGTGAACTCTGTCCACTCACTTATCCCTGCCGGGCCGATTCCCAGCAGCTTTTTTGATATCATGAAAAGTCTACTCCTCTCCGCGGCGAAAGTCAACCCTGCCGGGCGACACAAAATCGTCCAATTCCGGAAGAACAAAATATTGTATAATAACAGAAAATAACCGGCAGTCCCGTATTTTCCCGGCAGAGGGGAAGGTTGGGAATCTGCCGCTGAGGTGAAACGAATGAAACTGTTGCTTATGCTTTTGACCTGTCTGTGCTGCTTTCTGCCGCTGCCCCGGGTGCAGGCGGCGATGATCAGCCAGAAACAGGAAATCTCCATGGGGCAGGAAGTGGCCCGCCAGCTGGAAAACCAGTACGGCCTGTACCAGGATGAAGAGGTACAGGCCCGCATCGACCGGATCGGCAGGAGCCTTGTGGCCAATGCGTCCCGCAAAGATCTGCCCTACACTTTCAAGGTGCTGAATACGCAGGATGTCAACGCTCTGGCCTGCCCGGGCGGGTTCATCTATGTGTACAAGGGCCTGGTGGATTTCATGACGAGCGATGACGAGCTTGCCGCAGTCCTGGGCCACGAAATCGGCCATATCGAAAAGAGGCATACGGTGCACCAGATCGAAAAACAGATGGCCCTGTCCCTGCTGACCATCCTGGCCGGCGTGGCTTCCGGTGATCCCGGCGCGGGCATGGTCCTTGCCTCCACGGCATCCCAGGCCCTGATGGCAAGCTACAGCCGCGGCGACGAATCGGAAGCCGATGCGGAAGGCTTCATCCTGGCCCGCAAAGCCGGGTACAATCCGTACGGATCTTTTGTGACGATGGCAAAGCTCGAAGATATGACGAAGGATATGGGAAATCCGGGCTACGGTCTTTTTTCTTCCCATCCGGATCCGGAGAGCCGGATGCGGAAAGCCCTTGCCGAAGCAGCGAGCCTGCATATGGCGGAAACAGTCAGCGTCGCAAAAGATGGAACGGCGTCCGTCCATGACGGGACCTGGTCGTATACATTCCGCGATACGGTGGGGTATGACAAGCCCGAGTACAGGGCGCGTCTCATGGCCGGTGCCCTGTATGTCACGGAGACGCGGGGACCTGTGGATGAAAGCCATTTCATCACCGTGGACGGCGACAACTGGTCCGATGTCTATTATGAGGATATCCGTATCCTCCGGATCTACCCGCAGGACACGCCGGACGGCGATGTATCCGCTGCGGCTGCCCGGATGGCGGAAAATCTCCAGACCTGGGCCGCGGTCCAGAAGAAACGGGCGGAGAAAAAATAAGGGAGCCCCTGCCGGAGATCCATTCCCGCAGGGAGCTTCAGAAAAATGACTGGATGCATCCTGTCATAAAGAGGGGAACTTATGGAACTGAGAGAAACGATGACGCTCTGGCAGCGTCTGCAGAACACAGCAAAACCCATCGTCCTGTACGGGACGGGAAACGGAGCCGATGCCATCCTGGACCGCTGCGAAGCGCTGGGGATCCCGGTGGCCGGTATTTTCGCCAGCGATGATTTTGTAAGGCACCAGCAGTTCCGCGGCTTTACAGTCCAGCGTTATGCGGAGCTTTGCGCAAAGCTGCCTGACTGCATCATCCTGATCGCCTTTGCCAGCGAGCGGCCGGAGATCCTGGAGCGTTTTTTCCGGCTCGCTGAGCGGCACGAGACCTATGCGCCCCATCTGCCCCTTTTTGGGGATCTTTCCCTCGTTTCGCCCTCCTGGCTCCTCGACCATGAAGAAGCGCTGCAGGAGGTATGGGAGCTGCTCGCCGATGAAGAGAGCCGCCGGGTCATGCGCAATGTCCTCGACTACAAGCTGAGCGGGCGCCTGGAGTACCTGGCACCGGTAACGGACCGCCGCGGGGATCTGGAGACCCTGTTTGATTTTTCCGAAGCGGAAACCTATATGGATCTTGGCGCCTACCGGGGAGAGACCATCGATGAATTCCTTGCCCTTACAGAAGGAAGGTATGAGCATATCTATGCGGTCGAGCCGGATCCGAAGAATTTTGCCAGACTGCGGCAGCACATG
The DNA here is from genome assembly GCA_900315205.1 of uncultured Acidaminococcus sp. Lineage (GTDB taxonomy): Bacteria > Bacillota > Negativicutes > Acidaminococcales > Acidaminococcaceae > Acidaminococcus. The sequence continues at coordinate 35,966 of OMYF01000015.1, read as the reverse complement.
GAACGGAACCAGATCAGCAAATGCTCGCTGATCGCCGGCGGGATCTGGAAAGAGGAGGGACGCATCGCTTTTGCGTCAAAGGGCGGGCGCATGTCCTGTCATGACGAGCATGCCGCTGATACGGTGCCCGCGGTGACAATCGACGGCATCCTTGCCGGCCGTCCTGTCTCTTATCTTAAATTCGATGTGGAGGGCGCCGAAATGGAAGCCCTGGAAGGCGGCCGCGAGTCGATCGGGCGCTTCCGGCCCAAACTGCTCATCGCGGGGTATCACCACGATGATGATCTGTGGAGGATCCCTCTGTATCTGCACAGCCTTTGCCCGGATTACCGCATCTATCTGCGCCGCCATCCCTATGTGCCCTGCTGGGAGATCAATTTCTTCGTCCATCCCTGAAGGCCCGGGGGAGGCAGGGCGGATGCTGCCCGGCAGGACATGACAGTGTTTCTCCGTACAGGAGGAGCCATATCATTTTTTTCTTCTAATGCCGGCAATGCATTGCCCGGTGTAAAGGAATATGATAAAATTAAAAAATAGCTGCAAAAGCCGTTACAGTAATCAAAAAAATCGGGGAAAGAAGGATGGAAGGATGGAAAAATTCAAAAAAGCATTTGTAGTCATGATGGCTCTTGTACTCGGCGCTGCTGCGGGCTGCGGCGGAAACAAACAGGAAGCCGGCAGCGGAGCAAAGAAGGATAAGGCCAAGATCGGTGTGGTCCAGCTCGTCCAGCATTCAGCACTGGATGCAGCCAACAAGGGGTTCATCGATGCTCTGGAGGCCAATGGCTATAAGACCGGCAAGAATCTTGAAGTCGATCAGCAGAATGCCCAGGCGGACCAGTCCAATCTGCAGACCATCGCCCAGCGTTTTGTCAACAATAAAGTGGACCTGATTTACGCGATCGCCACGCCGTCCGCACAGACCGTGGCCAACGCGACGAAGACGATCCCCATCGTCGGCTCTGCCATCACTGATTATAAGGAAGCCAAACTGATCAAGGATCCCAATAAACCCGGTACGAACGTGACCGGTACGACGGATATGAATCCCATCGACCGTCAGGTCGAACTGCTGCAGACCATTTTCCCGAAAGCGAAGACGGTCGGTGTCATCTATAATTCCAGCGAAGTCAATTCTCAGATCCAGGTCAATCTGTTGAAGAAGATCGCTGAGAAAAAAGGCCTTGCCGTCAAAGAAGCGACGGTCAGCTCCGTCAATGATATCCAGCAGGCTGCTCAGGGACTGACAGCCCAGAAGGTCGACGTTGTCTACGTTCCGACGGATAACGTCCTGGCCTCGGCGATCCCTGTCCTGGTCAAGGTGACGAATGAAGCCAGGATCCCTGTCATTGCGGCAGAAGCGGGAGAGGTCCAGAAGGGTGCCCTGGCGACCATCGGGATCGACTACTACAAGCTCGGCTACCAGTCCGGCCTGATGGCTGTCAAGATCCTGAGAGGAGAAGCCAAGCCGCAGGATATGCCGATCGAAACCCAGAAGGACATGAAGACCTATGTCAACGAAGCCAGTGCAAAGGCGCTCGGTGTGACCATTCCGGAATCTGTGCTGAAGGGCGCTGAAATCACGAAATAATGGTAAAACAAGTCGGGCAGGGGAATCCGCAGGACGGGCTTTCCTGCCCGACAGGATTTTCCGCTGCTGCGAAAGGCTGAGGCTCTGCTGAAGGCCGCAGCAGCCCGTATCCGGTTTTGTGAATAAGTTGAAGAGGAGTCTTTTGTTATGACAGACCTGATCATTCCGACGATTTCCCAGGGGCTGCTTTGGTCCATGCTGGCACTGGGCGTCTATATCACCTTTCGTGTACTCGACTTTGCAGACATGACAGTGGAAGGATCCTTTCCGCTGGGTGCGGCTGTGGCCGTATCCTGTCTGGTCAAAGACTGCAATCCTGTCATCGCCATCCTGGCAGCGGCTCTGGCCGGAGGCCTGGCGGGCATCGTGACGGGACTGCTCAACACGAAGCTGCGGATCCCTTCCCTGCTGGCGGGCATCCTGACGATGATTGCGCTTTATTCTGTCAACCTGCGCATCATGGGCAAAGCCAATGTTTCCCTTCTGGGAAAGGAAACAGCCTTCACTGTAGTGGAAAGCTTTGGCCTTGATTATACGACGGGTGTCTTTGCCGTCGGCCTGGCGGCTACCCTTGTCGTCTGCCTTTTCATCTACTGGTTCTTCGGGACGGAAATCGGGGCCGCTATCCGGGCTACCGGTTTCAACCCGCAGATGATCCGCGCCCAGGGCGTCGATACGAACGTCATGCTCCTGTTCGGCCTTTTCATGAGCAACGCCCTGACCGCTGTCGCAGGCGCACTCATTGGCCAGAGCAATGGTTTCTTTGATGTGGGCATGGGCGTCGGCACGATCGTCATCGGTCTTGCTTCCGTCATCATCGGCGAGGTGCTCTTCGGTACCAGGAGTTTTAAGAACAGCCTTATCTCCGTCGTCCTTGGTTCCATTGTGTACCGCTTTGTCATCGCCATCGTCCTGCAGATGGGGATGCCTCCGAACGATCTGAAGCTGTTCACCTCCGTACTCGTGGCCCTTGCCCTGGCGCTGCCCATGGTCAAGAGCAAATTCCAGGGAAGGAAGGCGATTTGACGATGCTGGATCTTGAACATGTGAACAAGACATTCTTCCCCGGGACCATCAATGAGAAAAAAGCGCTCATCGATGTGAACCTGCATGTGGAGACCGGAGATTTCATTACGATTATCGGCGGCAACGGCGCCGGCAAATCGACGCTGCTCAATTCCATCGCCGGCGTGTTTCCCGTGGATACAGGCTCCATCACCATCGATGATGCGGACCTCACCCGGATGCCGGAACATAAACGGGCCCGCTATATCGGCCGGGTATTCCAGGATCCGATGCTCGGGACAGCGGCGGGCATGATGATCGAGGAAAATCTTGCCATCGCCAGCCGGAGAGGAAAGACACCGGGTTTGGCCTGGGCCCTTAAAGACAGTGACCGGGCCCGTTTCCGGGAACTCCTGAAGGAGCTGGATCTGGGACTTGAAACGCGTCTTACGGCGCGGGTGGGTCTTTTGTCCGGCGGACAGCGCCAGGCACTGACCCTGCTGATGGCTTCCATGAACCATCCGAAGCTGCTGCTCCTGGACGAGCATACGGCTGCGCTGGATCCGAAGACCGCGGAAAAAGTCCTCGGCCTGACACAGAAAGTCATTTCCCGTGACCATCTGACATCTCTGATGATCACGCATAATATGAGGGACGCCCTGCGGTTCGGCAACCGCCTGATCATGATGAATGCAGGACGCATCGTCGTCGACGTCAGCGGCGAGGAAAAGAAAAAACTGACGATCCCCGATCTGCTTTCTCTCTTTGAAAAAGCTGCCGGGGAAGAACTGGACAATGACCGCATGATGCTCAGCTGAGCGGGAAACGCACTGTGTAAAAAGAAATTTTTGAGGGGAGATCAGAAAATGAAGAAAGTACCGTTTGTCACCAAAGAGCAAGTGGAAGAAATCGCAAAGACCTATCCTACACCTTTTTATCTGTACGATGAAAAGGGCATCCGGCAGACTGCCCGTGATATCTACAAGGCGTTCAGCTGGAACAAAGGCTACAGGGAATACTTTGCTGTAAAAGCCACGCCGAACCCGTTCATCCTGAAGATCCTGAAAGAAGAAGGCTGCGGCACGGACTGCTCCTCCTACACGGAACTGCTGATGAGCAAGGCCTGCGGTTTCAAGGGTGAGGAAATCATGTTTTCCTCCAATGATACGCCGGCCAGTGAATATGTAACAGCCCACGAACTGGGGGCCATCATCAACCTGGATGACTTCACGATGATCGATGTCCTTGAAAAGACCGTTGGCATCCCTGAAACCATCTGCTGCCGGTTCAATCCGGGCGGTACTTTTGCTCTGGGCAACGACATCATGGACAATCCCGGTGATTCCAAGTACGGTATGACAAAGGAACAGATCATCGAAGCGTTCAAGATCCTCAAGGCCAAGGGTGCCAGACATTTCGGAATCCATGCCTTCCTTGCCAGCAACACCGTGACCAACGATTACTATCCGGAACTGGCCCGCCAGCTCTTTACCCTGGCTGTGGAACTCAAGCACCTTACCGGTGTGACCGTGGAATTCATCAACCTTTCCGGCGGTGTGGGCATCCCTTACCGTCCGGAACAGACGCCGAATGATATCTTTGCCATCGGCGAAGGTGTCCATAAGGTCTATGATGAGGTCTTCGGGCCGGAGAACATGACCCATGTCCGCCTGATGACCGAAATGGGCCGCTTTGTGACGGGGCCTTACGGTGCTCTGATTTCCAAAGTGATCAATTTCAAGCATATCTATAAGGAATACGTCGGCATGGACGCCTGCGCGGCCAACCTGATCCGTCCGGCAATGTACGGCGCCTACCATCATATCACGGTGCTGGGCAAGGAGAACGAACCCTGCGACCATAAGTACGATGTGACGGGCAGCCTCTGCGAAAACAATGATAAGTTCGCTGTGGACCGCATGCTTCCGAAAATCGAACTGGGCGATTATCTCTTCATGCATGATGCCGGTGCCCACTGCTATGCCATGGGATACAACTACAACGGCAAGCTGTGGTGCGCTGAACTCCTCCTGCGTGAAGACGGCAGTGTCAAGCTGATCCGCCGTGCCCAGACTCCGAAGGATTATTTTGCCACCCTGGACTTCACCGGTTTGTTTGATGGAGAAGAATATAAATGAAACAGGATGATGCGGAAAGGACACTGGAGGGGATGATCCATCTCCCCACGCTCAAGCTGCGGCTTGCCATCGAAGGGATCTTTGTAGGTCTTTTCGCCGGCTGCTGCATTGCGCTGCTGCGCCTCTGCCTTGGCTTCGTTGCCTCGAGGCGCTCCTTCATGGTCGCTTTTCTGCAGTCCATGCCGCTTGCAAGTGTCCTGATCTGGGCCGTGGCCCTGCTGGTCCTTGCCTGGTTCATCGCTTATCTCGTCCGGCTTGTTCCCATAGCCGGCGGCAGCGGCATCCCCCAGATCCGGGGTATCGTGCTGGGTATCTATCAAAGCCTCCACTGGTTCCGTGTCATCGTGGTCAAGCTCGTTGCGACGGCACTTGGCATCGGTGCCGGCCTTTCCATGGGCCGGGAAGGCCCTTCCGTCCAGATCGGAGGCATGGCAGGTCAGGGAATCGGACGGCTCTTCCACAATTCCAATATGGAGACGCGCGCCCTTATCAGCAGCGGTGCCGGTGCGGGCCTGGCGGCGGCTTTCAATGCACCCATGGCGGGCTGTCTTTTCACGATGGAGGTCATCCATAAGAATCTGTCCGCCCTCGTCATGGTGCCGACCCTGATGGCGAGCCTTACGGCTGCGGTCATCGCTCATGCGGTCTTCGGCATGGACACGGTCTTTGCCATTCCGTGGATGGCCATCCTGCAGCCCGTGTATCTGCCCCATCTGGTTGTGCTGGGTCTTTTGACGGGTGTGGCAGGGGTTCTGTTCAATCGGGGTTCCCTCGGGATCGGACGTTTTTACGGTCTGCCCGTATTCCGGAAACCCTGGATGCGAATCGCCTTTCCGCTTCTTTTAACGATTCCGCTGACGTATTTTTTGCCGGCCGTCCTGGGAGCGGGCGACAGCATCATCGAAGATATGGTGGAGCTCAAAGGATCCATTCCGCTGATCGTCTGTCTGCTGCTCGGCAAATACATCTTTACCTTTCTCAGTACCGGTTCCGGAGCTCCCGGAGGCTCCCTGCAGCCCATGCTGGTCCTCGGGGCCATCATGGGGGGACTCTACGGCAGCGTGGCCGTCGAGCTGGGCATGCTGCCGCCGGAATACAGGCTGCATATGGTCGTCTTTGCCATGGCGGGATTCTTTACGGGTTCGGTCCGGGCACCTGTGACGGCCATCCTGCTGCTGCTCGAACTGACGGGCCGTTTCTACCATATCGTGCCGCTCGGCATCGTGACGCTTTTTGCCTATGCGGCAGGGGAACTTCTGCAGGACCGGCCTATCTTTGATGCCATCCTGGATAAGGAACTCCATCAGCACATGCCGTCGGGCGTCCATTCGAGCCTGCCTGCAAAGGCCTATCTCTACGAATCCGCCGTGGAAAGCGGATCGCCTGCTGAAGGCCGCTGCATCAGAGAACTTTCCATTCCCGGCAAGGCCCTGATCGTCAGCATCCGCCGCGGTGACCAGGTCATCGTCCCGGATGGTGAGACAAAGCTGCTTTCCGGAGATTATGTGTACATCCTGCCCAACCGGGCGGGTGCAAGGGAACTGAGTGCACTCTTCAAAAGTGAGGAGTGATCCTGTCGGCAGCGGCACCGCAGCTGCGGCAGCGCCAATGGTGCGTTTGCCCGCTGCGGTGCCGTTTTTGTCGGTGCCGCAGGAGGGAAACGGGCGCCTGCAGGACCATCATCCATCAGCACCGTAAAGGAGGGATTGTCATGGAGGAAGGGAGCTTATTTGAAAACCATATGGAGGAGCCCCTGGCGGAACGGCTCCGGCCGCGTACACTTGACGAATTCGTGGGACAGGAGCATCTCCTGGGCAAGGGGAAACTGCTGCGGAACCTGATCGAATCGGACAGGATCTCCTCCATGATCTTCTGGGGACCGCCCGGTGTCGGCAAGACGACGCTGGCACGCATCATCGCCCGCCGGACCCGGGCGAACTTCATCACGTTTTCTGCCGTGACGAGCGGCATCAGGGAAATCCGTACGGTCATGCAGCGGGCTGACGACGGGCACCGCTTCGGTCAGCGGACGATCGTGTTCATCGATGAGATCCACCGTTTCAACCGGGCGCAGCAGGATGCGTTCCTGCCTTTTGTGGAAAAGGGCAGCATCATCCTGATCGGTGCCACGACGGAAAATCCGTCGTTTGAGGTCAATGGGGCGCTCCTGTCACGCTGCAGGGTCTTTGTGCTGAAGGGACTTGTGACGGAGGATATCGTGCGTATCCTGAAACATGCGCTGACGGATGAACGGGGATTCGGACGCGAGCACGTCAAAATCACGGAGGAGATGCTCCGCATCATTGCGGAATTCAGCAACGGGGATGCCCGCAGTGCCCTTACGACTCTGGAAATGGTCGTCCTGAACGGGAAACAGGGACCTGACGGCATCGAAGTGACCATGGATACCCTGGAACAGTGCACATCCAAAAAGTCCCTGCTCTATGATAAGAACGGCGAAGAGCATTACAATCTGATTTCCGCGCTCCATAAATCCATGCGCAACTCCGATCCGGATGCGGCTGTATACTGGCTTGCCCGGATGCTCGAAGCCGGTGAGGATCCCCTGTATGTGGCCCGGCGCGTCGTGCGCTTTGCCAGTGAGGACGTCGGGCTTGCCGATTCACGGGCGCTGGAGATCGCCGTTGCGGCCTATCAGGCCTGTCATTTCATCGGTATGCCCGAATGTTCCGTCAATCTGACGCATGCGGTCATCTATATGGCCATGGCACCCAAGTCCAATGCCATGGAACTTGCCTATAACGAAGCAAAAGCGGATGCTCTGACCCATTTGGCAGAACCGGTGCCTCTGCAGATCCGCAATGCGGAGACAAAGTTGATGAAGGACCTGGATTACGGCAAAGGGTACATCTACGCCCATGATACGAAGGAAAAGATCGCAGCCATGCAGTGCCTTCCCGATTCCCTGGCCGGAAAACACTATTATCATCCGACGGAGCAGGGGCTTGAGGCCCGGTATAAGGAAAGGCTTGAGCAAATCCTGCGCTGGAAGCAGGAACATGGTCTTTCCTGAGAGGCTGATTTCAAAAAAAGAACATAATTTTGCCGTAATTTTTTAGTATGATAGAAAAAAGTCAACTGCCGGGCCTTGTCTTTTTGCAAAGACCCTGCACGCGTCTGCTCCTTGCCGGGACAGGCGCTTCGGGGATACCTGCGTTCTTTTCGCAGTGCCTTTCCCGGTGCGGACGAAAAGGCTGCGCGGCAGCGACAGGAGGAATTTCCATGATCAAAGGAATCGGGGTCGATCTGGTCGACGTGAAACGGATGGCAAAGAGCCTTGCCCGGGAGGGCTTCAAAGAAAAGGTCTTCACGGAGGACGAAATTTCCTATTGTGAAGCGAAAAAAGCCCATGCCGCGGAATCCTATGCAGCCCGCTATGCTGCCAAGGAAGCCATCGGCAAGGCAATGGGCTGCGGTGTCACGCCGGGCTGCCTCAGAGAAATCGAGACCCTGCCGGATGAAGCCGGGGTGCCGCAGATGCACCTGCGGGGTTCCATGCTCCGCCGTGCCCTCAACTGGAATGCCGGAGCGATCTTTGTATCCCTGAGCCATATGGACAGCTGTGCCGTCGCTCAGGTCATAGTGGAGGCCAGATTCAGATGAAACTGTTCAGGAGCAAGGCAATGAAGGCAGTCGATGCGCTGCTCATCGGGACGCTGGGATTTCCGGAGGCTGTCCTCATCGAGAATGCCGGCCGGGCTGCCGCGGCAGAAACAGCAGGTTTCCTTGGCGGGGCAAAAGGCAGGCGGATCGTGGTCCTTGCCGGCAAGGGCAATAATGGCGGCGACGGACTGGCAGCGGCCCGTTTTCTGGAAAAGCAGGGAGCGCTCGTGACGGTCGTCATGGCGGCTCCGCCGCAGCAGCCTGACAGCGGCTGCGGGCTCCAGCTCAGGCTGTGCAGGGCCTTTCGAATGCAGATCCTTTTCTGGCCGCAGGACTCGGACCGTGTCCTTGCAAGCTGCACAGAGGCAGCCGTGATCCTGGATGCCCTGCTGGGGACGAGTTTCCGCGGCTCTCTCAGGGAACCGGTGCGCAGTCTCATCGAAGCGGTACAGAAGATCTCCGTTCCGGTCATCGCCGTCGATATTCCGTCCGGGGTGGAGGCGGACACGGGCCGCTGCGAACTGGCTCTTTCCGCGGCAGCGACCGTGACGATGATCGCACCCAAGACAGGCCTGTATTTTTACCCGGGTGCCGCCCATACCGGAAAGATCATCGTGGCCGATCTCAATACACCGGAGCAGGTGCTCACAGATGCACCGAGCCGGGAAACCCTGCTGACGGATGCGTACGTACGGAAAAATTTCCCCCTGCGGGCACGCAATGCCCACAAGGGAACGAACGGCAGGATCGCCATCCTTGCGGGCAGTCCCGGGTATGCGGGTGCAGCAGAACTGGCTTCCAGGGCTGCCGTCCGTGCCGGCGGGGGACTGGTGACGCTGTATACCCATCCCGGAGTCTGGCAGCTGCTTGCCGTCAAATCGACGGAAGTGATGGTCCGCACCGCATCGCTTGCTGACGCGGCAGGCGATGCCCTGCGGCTCCGGGAGGCTTCCGTCGTGGCTGCCGGTCCCGGCGCGGGCAAATCTGCTGAGGCCGTATCCTATCTGAGGAGCCTGCTGCCGCAGCTTACGATGCCCCTCGTCATCGATGCGGACGGACTGAATGCCCTTGCCGGACAGGATGCGCTGCTGCTTGGTCTTTCCAGGAAGGTCCTGACGCCGCATCCGGCTGAAATGGCCCGGCTGCTCGGCGTACCCCTTTCCGCAGTCCTGGCAGATCCCATGGAGGCGGCCCGGCAGGGAGCGGCCCGCTGGCAGGCCGTGGTCGTGCTGAAATGCACACCGGCCATCATTGCTTCGCCTGACGGCCGGATCTATGTCAATTCGACGGGAAATGAAGGCATGGCGACCGGAGGCACCGGGGATGTGCTGACCGGTACGATTGCCGCGCTGATTGGACAGGGCCTGCCCCTCCTGGAAGCTGCCTGCTGTGGGGTCTACCTGCACGGGCTGGCCGGGGATCTGGCGGCCAGGAACGGAAAAATCGGTCTGAAGGCGGGAGATCTTCCCGAATGTCTGCCTTCGGCCATTGCCCGGATCTTAGGCGACGGAGACAGGACGCAGTTTGCATGTGGTCTTGGAACGTGGTAAAATTTTCGGGTATACGGAGGAGGTACGTTTGTGTTAAAGAAGATATTCCTGCTATGCGCCGTACTGCTGTGCGCACTTGGAAGTGCGGCAGCCCAGGCGGCTCCCACTATTACGAAGATTGCCTATGGCGTCAGCCCGGACAGACAGCTCCGTGTCGTACTGGAAACCACGGGGTATGCCAGGATGCGTTCGGAGATCCTTGACAGGGAACTCCAGGTGACTGTTTCCGGCCGGCTCGGTGCTAAAGTGCCCCGGTCCTATGTACCAAAGAATGCTCCCTATGTGCGGCGCGTCCTCGTGGAGTCCAAGGGAAGCCAGACCCTGGTACGGGTGCAGATGAAGAAAGCACTGCAGTCCGATGACTATAAGACGTTCAACCTCAAGAAGGATGCGGTCAACAAACGGCCCACGCGCGCTGTCATCGACGTGATTGCAGGACCTGCCCGCAAGACTTTCAGCTCATCTTCCGCTTCCAAGAACGGAAGTTCCCTGGAACGCAAGCCCTGGAGGGCTTCGGCCGGAGGTGCCGGTTATTCTGTGGTCGGCGGCATTGCCGGCAAGCGGATCACCCTGGATGCCGGACACGGCGGGACCGATCCGGGGACGCACGGCCTTGTGACGGGGCTGCAGGAAAAGAATGTCACCCTGCCTGTCACGAAGAAAGTCAAGAAATTCCTGGAGGAAAAAGGCGCCATCGTCTATATGACCCGCACGACCGATGTGGACGTCTACGGGCCCGATGCGACGGACCGGCAGGAACTGCAGGCCCGTGTCGATGTGGCGGAAGAGAACAAATCGGACCTCTTCATCAGTCTCCATGTCAATGCCAGTGAGAACACGAGCGTCGGCGGTTTCTCGACGTATTACCATCCCAAGACGAAATATGACATCCAGGTGGCTCAGTGCATTCAGGACCGCCTCATGAAAACGGCTGACGTGGATGATCTGGGTGTCCGGTACGCCAATTTTTACGTCAACAAGCGGTGCACCATGCCGGGTGCCCTGGTCGAAATGCTTTTCCTGACGAACCGCCGGGAAGAGAGACTCCTGTCTGACAACTGGTTCCAGAATAAGATGGCCAAGGCAATCGCCGACGGCATCGAAGACTTCTACAATCTGCACAGAGGAGGCTGAACATGGTGCTGAACAGGAAACGCTTCGGAGCGGCATTCCTCAGCCTGCTGCTGGGGCTTGCTCTGGCGGCCGGGTGCGCGAATGCTCCTCAGGGCAGCAACACGGGAAATGTCAAAAAAGAGAGCCGGACGGAACAGAAAGCACCGGCCCAGATCCATAGGACCCTTTACCGGGCAACCGATAAGGGGAGCCAGAAGCTGAACGCTGTTACGGTGTCCCTCGACAGCGCTGCCAAAGACCAGCCTCTGGCTGTGATGAAGGAGCTTGTGGAAAAGGCTCCTTCCGGGGATACGACCTTCCCCGCAGGGACGAAAGTCAATAAAGTGACCCTGAAGGATGGTACGGCTACGGTCGATTTCAACAAAGCCTTCCTTTCCAGAAAGCATAATGATCTGGATAATACACTGATGATCTATGCTGTGGTCGACACGCTGACCGAATTCAAGGATATTACAAAAGTCGCGTTCTCAGTGGATGGGAAGAAGATCGATATGCTCGGCCAGATCGACCTGGAAGATCCAGTCGCGAGGAATGAGATGTTCCTGAAAAAGTAAAGCGGAAAGTACCGCCATAAAATGGAGCTGTGAAAAATGAGTAATCATTTTTCACAGCTCTTTTCAGATGCTTACGGGCCAGGGGCTCCAGCCCGGCCGCACAGAGGGATCCTGTGGTAATGGAAGAAGGGCCGCGCCGCTTCCGGCACCACAGCGTCAAAGCGTCAAAGCATGTATCTTGCGATCCGCAGGCCGCAAATCGCAGGTCGCAGCCGGCTGCTGGCGGCTGAAGGCAGATTGCAGCACCACAGCATCTTTTATCATGATGCCGGACCTGCGGAGAAAAAAATGGATACATGCTTTCCGCCATAAGGCAGGGCTGGGATCCTGTAAAACAAAAAAATCCGGCAGACGGCGCATGCCGTCTGCCGGAAGTCGTTCATCAATCTTCGTTTTCTTTCAGTACTTTTACGGATTCATCGTATTTCTTCAGGACCTGCGGCTCCGGTTCCTTATCCAGGAGGCTCACGATGATGATGGCTGCCAGGGAGAAGGCAAAACCGGGGATGATCTCATAGAGCCCGGTGAAACTGAAGAAATTCTTCCAGATGAGGACCGTGGTCCCGCCGACGATGATCCCTGCAAAAGCACCGTTCGTCGTCATGCGGCGCCAGTAGAGGGACAGGAGGACGAGGGGCCCGAAGGCAGCTCCGAATCCTGCCCAGGCGTAGGATACGATCGTCAGGATCATGCTGTTCGGATCCAGGGCCAGCAGGAGGGAAAGAGCGGAGACGACGACGATCATGATCCGGCTCACACGGACCAGCTCTTTAGGCGAAGCATCCTTGCGGATCAGAGTCTTGTAAAAATCCGTCGTAAAGGACGAAGCCGCCACAAGCAGCTGGCTGTCGGAGGTGCTCATGATGGCGCCCAGGATGCCGGACGTGATGACTCCGGCCAGGAAGGGATGGAAGAAGCGTCCGCTCATCTGCATGAAGACGGTTTCAGCAGCACTGCCCTTCAGGACATCCCCCAGCACGACGCGGCCTGTCAGGCCCACGAGGACAGCCATGGCAAGGGAAATGATGACCCACGTCACGGCGATATGGGTTGCCTGTTTGATGCTTTTCGGGGAGCTGATGGCCATGAAGCGGACCAGGATGTGGGGCTGGCCGAAATATCCCAGGCCCCAGCCCAGGAGCGAGATGATGGCGACAAAGGAGAGGACGCTGCCGTCGGCTCCCTGGATCATGCTGAAGTAATTCGTGCTGATGGAACTCAGCCTTTCGATGGTCGGCCCGACGCCTCCGATATAATACAGTGCCGTGACCGGAACGATCAGGATGGAGAAGAACATCAGGAAGCCCTGGAAAAGGTCAGTCCAGCAGACCGCTGCAAATCCGCCCATCAGGGTGTAGAAAACGACGATGCCCGCCGTGATGAAAAGCGACACATGATAATCCAGGCCAAAGGCAGTATTGAAGAGCTTGCCGCCTGCCACGAAACTCGAGGACGTATAGATCAGGAAAAAGACGAAAATGAAAAAAGCGGAAGCGATCCGCAGCTTCTTCTGTTTGTCCTGGAAACGGTTGTCGAAGTATTCCGGCAGGGTGATGGCATTGTCCATCACTTTTGTGAAGATCCTCAGACGGCGCGCCGTGACGACCCAGTTGACCCAGGTGCCGATGATGAGGCCTATGGCGATCCAGAAGGCGGAGATCCCTGCCATATAGGCATAGCCGGGCAGCCCCATGAGCATCCAGCCGCTCATGTCGGAGGCCTCGGCACTCATGGAGGTGACCCAGGGTCCCAGTTCCCTGCCTCCCAGCGCATATCCTTCCATATTTTCGTCCCGACGATAGGTCAGGACACCGATTCCGATCAGCGTCGCAAAGTAAAGGACTACCGCGACGGCTACATATCCATTTGCTAACACAGCTGCACTTCCTTCCCCAATTGTTGCCATAAATTATACAGCAGATGAGGATATGTCACAAGAGAAAGATTCCTGCAGGCCGGGGGCGCCGTACGTCCGGAGCGGTTTTCCAGCCGGCCCGGGAAAGGAAGTTTCCGTTTTTCTCTTGTGTCCGGGCCGTATTTATATTATAATATCGTATATTTGTTTGTGTGGAACTGGTGCGCTGAGCAATTCCTGTCAGGGCTGCAGAAGCTCTGGCTGCGAGAGGAAAGGACCCCCCTGAAATGGGACAGTTTCTGAAGGAAAAGGTTCCCAAAGTTGCATATGGATTGAACATGAGGGCTTGCTCTTGGAATGCAGCGGCTGCGGCCGGATCCAGGGAGTAATCCCTCTACTCTTTTGTGTCAGCGGGAGGCGCGATGGTTCCGGTCAGGATCAAGATTCACAGCATGACAAAAGACAGCGGGGACGGGCCCATGACGTTTGTCGCCTATGGTTCCCTCGCTGAAAAGAACGGTACGACCTTCGTGCGCTATGAGGAGAGTGCCGTGACGGGCATGGAGGGGACGAAAACGACCCTGAAATGGACGGCGGATACCCTGACAGTCATCCGCCACGGGAAGTATGAGCATCGCCAGTATTATGAAAGGGGACGCAATACTTCCTTCAATTATGTAACACCGTATCTTTCCATTCCCATGGTGGTGTTTACGCGGCTCCTGACCGCGGAGAAGGGAAAGGGAAGATGGCTGCTGGCGCTGGAATATGATGTCAGCATGGATCAGCAGCCGAATGGAAGGATAAGCCTGAAGATTGAAATCGAGGAGGAAGAAGTCAGTGGACATTAAAAAAGTATTGGCTGACGCGGTGACAGCCGCTGTCAGAAAAGCGATGGCAGCGGGGACGCTGCGTGAAGGAGAACTGGTCCCCGTCGTCCTGACGGTACCGCCGCAGAAGGCTTTCGGCGATTTTGCGACCAATTTCGCTCTGCAGGCAGCCCGGTCGCTGCACTGCGCGCCGCGCGTCATAGCCGGTGCGGTGCAGCAGAATCTGGACTGCCCTGCCGTAGCGAAAGTGGATATCGCAGGTCCCGGATTCCTGAACTTCTACCTTCATCCGGACTGGCTTTACCAGGCACTGGCTGATATCGTAAAGAAGGGAGCGGCGTACGGCACGCTTCCGAAGAAGGAAAACGGCGAAAAGATCCAGATCGAATTCGTCAGTGCCAATCCGACGGGCCCTCTCCATGTGGGGCACGGGCGCGGGGCGGCCGTGGGCAGTGCCCTGGCGAACCTGATGAAGGCAGCCGGCTATGATGTGACACGGGAATATTACATCAATGACGCCGGCAACCAGATGCACAACCTGGCTGCCTCCGTCAATGCCCGCTATCTGGAACTTTTCGGGATCAGCTGCGAATTCCCCGAAAACGGCTATCATGGGGAAGATATCATCGATACGGCAAAACGCATCAAGGCGAAATACGGGGATAAGTTCATTTCCATGCCTGAAGCGGAACGGCTCGAGCAGTTCCAGGAAATTGCCAAGGATGAGAAACTGGCAGCTCTACGGGAAGATCTGGCTGCCTTTAACTGTGAATTCGATGTCTGGTTCAGTGAGCAGACGCTGCATGATTCCGGTAAGATCCGGGCTGCTGTGGAGACCCTGAAAGAAAAAGGGTATATCTATGAGAAAGACGGAGCTCTCTGGTTCAGATCCACGGAGTTCGGCGATGACAAGGACCGTGTCGTCATCCGGGACAATGGCGTATCGACTTATTTTGCCGCGGATATCGCCTACCATCAGAACAAATTCCAGCGCGGGTTCGACCGGGTGATCAACCTCTGGGGGGCCGACCATCACGGCTACATTCCCCGCATGAAAGCCGCCATGCAGGCGATGGGGTACAAACCGGAGCAGCTGGAGATCCTGATCCTGCAGATGGTTTCCCTGTACCGCAACGGCGAGCTCGTCAAGATGAGCAAGCGGACCGGCAAGGCGGTGACGCTGAACGAACTGATCGAAGAGGTCGGCACCGATGCAGCCCGTTTCTTCTTCATCATGCGGAGCATCGACAGCCAGCTTGATTTCGATCTGACGCTCGCCACGGAGCATTCCAATGAGAACCCTGTGTATTATGTGCAGTATGCCCATGCACGCATCTGCAGCATCATGCGGCAGATGGAGGAAGAACATATCGTGCCGGATCCGGACTGCGACCTGACGGTCCTCAAAGAACCGGCTGAAATCGAACTGATCAAGAAACTGAACTCGTACGAAGAACTGGTGGAAACGGCAGCGGCGGAAAGAGCGCCGCACCGGATCGCCCACTATGTATATGAGCTGGCAGGACTTTTCCATTCGTTCTACAATGAGTGCCGGGTCCTCGGTGTGGATCCCGCCCTGCAGCAGGCACGGCTGGCACTCATCATCGCAGTGGGCAACACCCTGCGCCATGGCCTGATGATCCTCGGTGTAAGTGCACCGGAGCATATGTAAGTCTGATTTGAGTACAAGGGAGGAAAAAAATGACCAAGTATATTTTTGTGACGGGCGGCGTGGTTTCGTCTCTGGGCAAAGGGATTACGGCTGCTTCTCTGGGCCGTCTGCTGAAGAGCAGAGGATATAAGGTCACCATTCAGAAGTTCGATCCGTACATCAACATCGACCCCGGCACGATGAGCCCTTACCAGCACGGCGAAGTCTTCGTCACGGATGATGGGGCGGAAACTGACCTCGACCTGGGTCATTATGAACGTTTCATCGATATCAATCTGAGCCGTCATTCCAATGTGACTGCCGGCCGGATCTATCAGTCCGTCATCGAAAAGGAACGCCGCGGTGATTATCTGGGCCGTACCGTACAGGTCATTCCTCATATCACGAATGAGATCAAGGAACGGGTCTACCGCGTGGGCCGCGAGGAGAATGCCGATTTTGTCATCACCGAAATCGGCGGCACCGTGGGCGATATCGAAAGCGAACCGTTCATGGAAGCCATCCGTCAGGTCAAAAAGGATGTGGGCCGCAATGATGTGCTTTACATCCATGTCACCCTTGTACCCTATATTTCGGCTGCGGGCGAACTGAAGACGAAGCCCACCCAGCATTCCGTCAAACAGCTGCGCAGCATCGGCATCACGCCGGATATCCTGGTCTGCCGCAGTGAGCGCGAGATCAGCAAGGAAATGCGCGAGAAGATCTCCATGTTCTGCGATGTGGATACGGACGCTGTCTTCCAGTCCATCACGGCAGAGAGCATCTATCAGGTGCCCCTGCTGCTGCAGGCTCAGGGAATGGACCGTGTCGTCCTGCGGAAGCTCGATATGGAGGACAGACCGGCGGATATGGAAGCCTGGAAGGAAATGGTCGACAAGATCCTGGCCCATCACGACAAAAAGTCCAAGATCGCGATCGTCGGCAAGTACGTGGAACTGCAGGATGCCTATATCAGCATCGTGGAAGCCCTGAAACATGCCAGTGTCTACAATAATGCCGATGTGGATATCGAATATATCAACGCTTCCGATCTGGAAGAACCGGAAGTCAACCTGGATGCTGTCTTCGAAGGCGTGGACGGGATCCTGATCCCGGGCGGCTTCGGCGACCGCGGGATCGAAGGGATGATTCGGGCTGCCCAGTACGCCAGGGAGAACCGGATTCCTTTCTTCGGCATCTGCCTGGGCATGCAGTGCGCCGTCATCGAATATGCGCGTGACGTCTGCGGCATGAAGAAAGCAAACAGCACGGAATTCGATGAAGACACGCCGTATCCGGTCATCTACCTGATGCCGGAGCAGGTCAGCATCGAGATCAAGGGCGGCACGATGAGACTGGGCAAGTATCCCTGCAAGCTGAAAGAGGGGACCCATGCCATCGCAGCCTATGGAACGGATCTGATCAGCGAACGGCACCGCCATCGTTATGAAGTCAATAACGAACTGAAGGAAGAACTTTTCTCTCACGGTCTTGTCCAGGCAGGCACACTGCCCAATGGTAAACTGACGGAAATCGTGGAGCTGCCGGAGAGTGAACATCCCTGGTTTGTGGGTGTCCAGTTCCATCCGGAACTGAAATCCCGTCCGACCCGTCCGCATCCTCTCTTTAAAGCTTTCATCGCGGCGGCGCTGGCAAACCAAAAACATTGAAGGAAACTGACGGAACGGGTATAATATAGGAAGAAAAAGAACGGATCACAGACTGCCGGATCCGACAATCAGCGGGAACGCATGGTTCCGGATCCGGTCATGTTGCAGAGCTGACTAACTGGAGGCGCAAAGATGAACAGAGAATTGTCGATGGAATTCGTAAGAGTCACGGAAGCTGCGGCGATTGCCAGCGGGCGCGGTGTAGGCCGGGGAGATAAGAACGGGATCGACCAGCTCGCCGTGGATGCAATGAGAAGGATGTTCGATACGGTCAATATCAGCGGTACCGTTGTCATCGGCGAAGGCGAAATGGACGAAGCACCGATGCTGTATATCGGTGAACATGTCGGTGCCGGCGGGCCTGAAGTCGATATCGCTGTGGACCCTGTGGAAGGGACGAACCTGGTTGCCAAAGGGCAGAACGGTGCCATTGCCGTAATCGCCATTGCACCGAAAGGATGCCTGCTCCATGCGCCTGACATGTACATGGACAAGATCGCGGTGGGTCCCCGCGCCAAAGGCTGCATCGACATCGATGCACCGGTTTCTGTCAATCTGGAACGTGTGGCCAAGGCCATGAACCGTAAGGTTTCCGACCTTACCGTTGTCGCTCTGGACCGTCCGCGCCACCGCAAGATCATCGAGGAAGTCAGAGCCAGCGGTGCCCGGATCCGTCTGATCAGTGACGGTGACGTCGATCCGATCATCAATGCCGGTATCGAAGGCACGGGCGTCCATATGTACATCGGCCGCGGCGGTGCTCCGGAAGGCGTCATTGCTGCCACGGGGCTGAAATGCCTGGGCGGCGACATGCAGGCCCGGCTCTGCCCGGAAAACGATGAGCAGGTGGAACGCTGCCGGAAGATGGGCATTACGGACCTGAAGAAAGTCCTGACCCTGGATGATCTCGTCAAGGGTGATGACTGTATGTTCACGGCCAGTGCCATCACCAACTGCGACCTGCTGAGAGGTGTCAACTACTTCGGCAACGGCGCCCGCACGCAGACCGTTTCCATGCGGTATTCCACGGGTACGGTCCGGTTTGTGGATGCTGTCCATACGTTTGACCGCACCAATATCAACATAAAACTGTAAGGATGATGGAAGGGCAGGGCTGCACGGATGCTTCGGGCATCTTGCTGCAGCCTCCCTTTTTAGAGCGAGGTTATGGCTGAAGAACTCATATCATTATTATTGAAAGAAAAGAACATCGTAAAAGGGATTGGGATGTGGAAAGGGACTTCCGGCCCTATCACAGTCACCGGCTTGGCAGGATCTGTTAAAGCCGGATTTTTGTGTGCCCTGGAAAAGGGGACGAAGGCACGGGGACCGCTTGTCATCCTTACGGCAACCCGGGAAAATGTCCGCAGCCTGCGCCGCGAGCTCACCTATTTCTATCCGGACCTCGCCATGCGGGAACTGTATCCGGCGAGCCTGGTCCATGGCCAGGTCGATACGCGCAACGAGGAAGTCGCGGCGGAACGGTCCGCCTCCCTGGAAATGATCGCCCGGGGGGAACCGGGCATCGTCTTTGTCACGGCCGAGGCTGCCATCCAGAAACTGCCCAGTCCGGATCATTTTTTCCGGCAGAACATCACTGTCAGGAACGGAGCGGAACTTGACCGGGATGCTCTCATCGAAAAGCTGGTGAAGGAAGGCTATGAAAGGACGGATCAGGTCGAGACCATCGGCCAGCTCTCCGTCCGCGGCGATATCCTGGATGTCTTTCCCATCAATCAGAAGGACCCGATCCGGATGGAGTGGTTCGACAACACGGTGGATGCCATCCGCCGCTTCAATCTGGCGGATCAGCGCAGCATCGGCGGGCTCACGAAAGTCGATATCATGCCCATTACCCAGCCGGACAGTGAGGCGTCAGCGGACATCTTTGCCTACGGACAGCCCGATCAGCTCCTGGTTCTGGATGAACCGGCAGCCTTTTTTGACGAGGCACGCAAAAGTTATCATGACAACCATGAGTTCGCGGACAGACTTTTCAGTGAGACCGAGCTCAGGGAACGCGGTCTCGGAAATCATCTGGTCCTTGTAAGCGATCTGGGCCATTCCCTGGCACCCGGAGCGCCTTCCCTGCATGTCCAGGTGCGTCTGATGGCGCCCTACAACAAGAACACGGAAATCCTGGCAAAAGACCTGAACGGCTGGATCGCGGACGGAATCCATCCTCTCATCATGATGGGGACGAGGGACAAGGCGGCCGGTGTGGCTCAGGAACTCAAAAACAGGGGTATCGATATGACCTTTGTCCGCAGCGGGCCCCTCATTCCGGAACATGGCGGTGCTGTCTTTGAGGGCAGCCTTTCGCGGGGATTCAATTTCTGGGATGAGAACTGGATCCTCCTGACCGAAGCGGATATTTTCGGGATGCAGAAGCAGCGCCGCCAGAAAAAGCAGCGCGGCAAGGGTCCGGCCATCAACTATTTCTCCGATATCAAAGCCGGCGACTATGTCGTCCATGATACCCAGGGCATCGGGCGCTATCTTGGCGTCGAAACGATCGTCATCGACGGCGTCCATCGGGATTACCTGCAGCTGCAGTACGCGAACGGCGATAAACTGCACGTGCCCATCGAGCAGGTCGGCCTCCTGCACAAGTACGTCGGCAGCGAAGGGACGCCGCCGCGCCTTTCCCGTATGGGAAGGTCGGACTGGCAGCGGACGACCAAACGGGCCAAAAAGGCCATCACCATCCTGGCTTCGGAACTGCTGCGGCTCTATGCCCAGCGGAAGATCACGAAGGGCCATGCGTTTGCTCCCGATACCCCCTGGCAGAAGGAGTTCGAGGCAGAATTTCCTTTTGAGGAGACCCCGGATCAGCTGCAGGCCATCCGCGAAATCAAGGCGGATATGGAAAAACCCGTCCCCATGGACCGCCTTTTGTGCGGCGATGTGGGATACGGCAAGACCGAAGTGGCGATCCGGGCGGCTTTCAAGGCTGTCATGGATGGCTGCCAGGTGGCGGTCATGGCACCTACGACGGTCCTGGCCCAGCAGCACCTGATGACCTTCCGGCAGCGGATGGACCATTTCGGAGTCCGGATCGATATGCTGAGCCGTTTCCGCACGCCGAAGGAACAGAAGGAAGTCCTGAAGAAGCTCGCGGACGGGCAGCTCGATATCCTGATCGGGACCCACCGGATCCTTCAGCCGGACGTCCATTTCAAGGATCTTGGGCTCCTCATCATCGATGAGGAGCAGCGCTTCGGTGTGGCGCAGAAGGAAAAGATGAAGCAGTGGAGCGCCGGCATCGATGTGCTGACCCTGTCGGCGACGCCGATTCCCCGGACGCTCCATATGGCCCTTGTCAAAGGCAGGGACATGAGCGTCATCGAGTCGCCTCCTGAGGACAGGCTCCCCGTCGAGACCTATGTGGCCGAATACGACGACGGCATGGTGAAGGAAGCACTGGAACGGGAAATCCGCCGCGGCGGCCGTGTCTATTATGTCCATAACCGTATCGAAGGCCTTTCGTCCATTGCCGCCCGCCTGCGTGCTCTCGTGCCCGGCATCACCATCGGCATCGGACACGGACGGATGACCGAAGAGGAACTCGAAGATGTCATGGTCGGTTTCTACAACGGGGATTTCGATGTCCTGCTCTGCACGACCATCATTGAAAACGGCCTCGATGTGCCGCTGGCCAATACCATCATCATCGACGGGGCCGAGAATTTCGGTCTTTCACAGCTGTATCAGATGCGGGGCCGTGTGGGCCGGTCGTCCCGTCTGGCCTACGCCTATTTTCTCTACAAGAAGGACCGCGTCCTGACGGAAATTGCCCAGAAACGACTGCAGGCCATCCGGGACTTTACGGAACTGGGCGCCGGGTTCAAGATCGCCATGCGCGATCTGGAGATCCGCGGTGCCGGCAATCTGCTGGGCGCGGAACAGCACGGCCAGATTGCCGGTGTGGGGTTTGCCCTGTACTGCCGTCTGCTGGAGGAGACGATCCGTACGCTCCAAAATGGGGGCAAAACGGAAGAACAGATACCGGATCCGGTCATCGATATCAAGCTCGATGCCTATATCCCGGATGATTATATCGATAATCCCCGGTACAAACTTGAAATCTACCGCCGTCTGGCAGGGATGAAATATGAGGAACGGCAGGACTTCATGGATGAGATCATCGACCGTTTCGGGACTCCGCCCACGCAGCTCGTGACACTCTGGCGTGTTGCCGCTGTGCGCGATCTGTGCCGCAAGCTCCGGATCGTCGGGATCTCCGTCCGGCCGGGAGCCATCCGGATCACCTTTGATCCGCACAGCACGGCAAATCCCGATGTGCTGCAGCAGATGATCCGCGAGTTCGTTCCCCGGGCGACCTTTAAGATGGGGAAGCAGCCCCTGTTTACTCTTGTGACGACGGGACTCCAGATTGAACCGCTGGCCTGGCTCGAAAAGAATATCCCCCGTCTCCTCTGATCCTGACGGCCCTTGTGGATCCGGCGCTGACAGGCTCCTTCCGCCTGCGGCATTATCCGGCAGGGCTGCTGCCGGCACCCCCTGGAGGTACCTATGGCTGACAAATTTGTAAAAGGAACCCTGATCCTCACAGGCGCAGGACTCCTGGTGAAGATATTTGCGTCCGTCAACCGGATCTTCCTGTCGCGCCTTCTGGGCGGGGAAGGGATCGGACTGTATCAGCTCGCCTATCCGCTCTATAATCTGGCCGTGGGGATTTCGGCGGCCGGGATCCCGGCCGCCATGTCCATCATCATTTCGCACCGGGCTGCACAGAAGGAATGGGGTGCAGCCAGAAGGTCCCTGGTGCTGTCCCTGGTTTTCCTGACGGCGGTCGGGACCGTCTTTGCGGCTCTGGCTTTCCTGCTCGTACCCAGGCTCATCGCCTGCGGCATCATCAAGGACAGCCGGGCGTATCTGCCCATGCTTGCCATGATCCCGGCTATCATCCTCGAAGTGCCGCTCTACGGCTTCCGGGGGTATTTCCAGGGATTCCAGGAGATGACACCACCGGCAGCGGCACAGATCCTGGAACAGTTTGTCCGCGTTGCCGTCATGATCGCCCTGGCTTTTGTGCTCGTCCCCCGGGGTCTTGCCTGGGGAGCGGCGGGAGCGATCTTCGGTGCCACACCCGGTGCTGCGGCAGGTCTGATCCTGCTTTTCTGGTTCCTGCGCCGGCAGCAGAAAAAGTGGCAGCAGGAAGGGATCGTTCCGGACTCTGACGGGGCAGGCCCCCGCTTTGGAGCAGTGGCAGGAGAACTGACACTCCTTGCCGTGCCCGTGGCCCTTTCGAACCTGATGGTGCCCCTGGTGAATCTGATCGAGATCATCCTTGTGCCGGACAGGCTCCTTGTGGCCGGTTTTACCATTGCCCAGTCGACAACTGCGCTGGGATATCTTTCCGGGATGGCCCTGCCCCTTGTCAATATGGGAACGATCCCGACGAATTCCCTGAGTCTTTCCACGGTTCCTGCCATTGCGGAAGCAAAGGCCATGGGACAGCTGGATGCGGCCGGAAAGAAAGCCCGGCAGGCGTTCCGTTTCTTCCTGCTTTTCAATCTGCCCGCCGCTGTCGGTGTCTGTATCCTGGGGACGCCGCTCGCAAAGCTCCTGTATAATACGGCCAAGGCAGGTCCGGTCATTTCGGCCATGGCCCCGGCTATCTTCCTGCTGGGCCTCCATCAGGTCTCGGCAGCCATCCTGCAGGGATACGGCTATACCCGGGTCCCCATGATCAACATGCTGCTGAGCCTTGTGGTCAAGATCGCCGTCCTGTGGGTCCTGGTGGCCGATCCGGCGTACCATGTCCTGGGTGCGGCCTGGGCAACGGATCTGAATCTCCTTGCCGCAAGCCTCCTCAATCTGGCAGTGCTCTGGCGGAAAACAGGGATTGCCCTGCCCTGGAAGAGCCTCTTCCGGACAGGGACGGGCAGTGCCCTCATGGGGATCGCGGTCTGGCTCCTCAGCGGTTTCCTCGCCGGCCGCTGCAGCAGTACGGCCGGAACGCTGACGGCCGTACTGGCCGGTGTCATTGTTTATATGGTGCTGATCTTTGTTTCCGGTGAGCTCAGCTGGCAGGAAATCCGGAAACTGGTGCAAAGGAGGAGACATGGCTGAGAAGAAGGCAGGCGTCATGGACCTGAAACCGCTCATGGAAGTCATCCGGACGCTGCGGGCCCCCGGCGGCTGTCCCTGGGACAGGGTGCAGACCCACCGGAGCATGCGGCGGGAACTGGTGGAGGAAGTCTACGAACTCCTCGAAGCGATCGATGACGAGGATGTGGCCGGCATGCGTGAGGAACTGGGAGACGTACTCATGCAGGTCGTATTCCATGCGCGCCTGGCGGAGGAGGAGGGTCTTTTTGCCATGCAGGACGTCATCACTGACGTGGTCCGCAAGCTGATCCACAGGCACCCCCATGTCTATGGGACCGTGGAGGTCTCCGATGCGGATGAACTCCTGAAAAACTGGGAAATGCTGAAGGCAGAGGAGAAAAAGGAACGGACCAGTGCCCTTGACGGCATAGCGAGGGGTCTGCCCGCCCTGATGCGCGCCTTCAAGCTGAGCGCCCGGGCTGCAGGAAAGGGCTTCCGCTGGCCCGATGCCGAAGCAGCCCGGGGCAAGGTCAGGGAAGAGGCCGGAGAATTCGAAGCTGCAGTGAAGTCTGAAAATATGGACGCAATGGAAGAGGAACTGGGTGACTTGATTTTTTCCCTCACTGTATATGCCAGGATGCTCGGTCTCGAACCGGAAACTGCACTGAACAGGGCAAACAATAAATTCCAGAAACGCTTTCAAAAAATGGAAAAAATACTGAAAGAAGAAAATCGGGAAATGGAAAAACTTTCTTCCCGGGAACTTTTGGATTTATGGAAACGCGCCAGGGCCTGAAATCGCGGTGAATGAAAAAAAAGACGTGCATTTTTAAAAGGATTGTGTTACCATAACCATAGCCAAGCGCCGAAAGGCGCAATTAGTTTTAGGAGGACTTACTTATGAACAAAAGTGAACTGATCTCTGAAGTTGCGTCTAAGACTGCTCTGCCTAAAAAGGACGCTGAAAAGGCTGTTAACGCATTTATCGATACTGTGAAGGCTGCAATCGCTAAAAAGGATAAAGTCCAACTGATCGGCTTCGGTACTTTTGAAGCCCGCGTCCGCGAAGCTCGCACCGGCAAGAATCCCCGTACTCACGAACCCATCAAGATTCCCAAGGCAACTGTTCCTGCTTTTAAGGCTGGCAAGGCTTTCAAGGATGCCGTCAACAAATAATCCTGATTGTGAAACAACCTGGTGCCTTTGAGTAGGTATCAGGTTGTTTTTACTGCCATGGACAGAGAAGGAGTGCGGAAATATGGCGATAAGGAAAAGACCGGGGAAGACGGGACGGGGAACCGGTTTCTTTGGCAATATCGTATTCTGTGTCCTCATGGCCCTGTTCATGTGGCGTGCCGGCTACCAGGTCTACACGCTGGTCCGGGTGCATCAGGAAACTGTCAGGACCCAGCAGAAGATCCAGCAGCTCAAAGCAGAAAATGCGCGGCTGGAGCAGGAAAAGGCCAATCTCAATGATCCTCAGTACATCGAGAAAGTGGCTCGGGATGAGCATCATATGGTCGGGAAGAAGGAAATCCCCCTGTTTTTGGTCGATGACAGCCAGAAAGACGGGAATGGCCAAAAGGCTGCGAAAAAATAGTCAGTGAGTTGTGGAACATGGTGTTTCACAACTCTTTTTGTTTTTGTGGAGGAAGGGGACCGCGGACGGATCTGGATTTCCTGCTTCGGGGGATGCCGCCGGAGAACAGGCTGGAATTCTTTCCTGACGGAGCGCTTCTCTATGTCCCGAAAAGTTCGTAATTCCGCGGGATTAAGGACTTGACGGGCAATCCGGGACAAATGTATAATGGTTAACGTAACACGAATTTTAAAGGAGGATGTCTTTGACCTATGGCTTTGGAAAAAGGCGCAATCGTAGAAGGTATTGTCACGGGAATTACAAATTTCGGGGCGTTTGTCCAACTCCCTGAAGAGAAGGTGGGCTTGATACATATTTCCGAAGTGTCCAACGTCTTCGTCAAAGATGTTCATGACTTCCTTAAGGTAAAAGATAAGGTGAAAGTCAAGGTCGTTTCCATCGATGACAGAGGGAAGATCGGCCTTTCCATCAAGGCTTTGATGCCTCCGGCCCCGCATCATCCCCACGGGGACAAGCCCTTTGAGGGCCCGCGCCGCGGCGGTGACAGGGCGGGCGACCGCAAGCCCGGTGAAAAGCGTTTCGGTGAACGGAAATTCGGAGACCGGTCCGGTGGTTTTTCTTCCCGCAATTCCGGACCAATGAGTTTTGAAGACAAACTTTCCCGCTTTCTGAAGGAAAGCGACGACCGGCTGCTTGATCTAAAACGGAATACTGAGTCAAAACGGGGCGGCCGGGGTGCCCGCAGAGGAGATTGACAGCACATACCAAGGTACTTCTGCGGAAGTACCTTTCTTGTTTGAGGTGACGCAATGAGTATATTGGAAGAAGGCATGCTCAGATGCGTGCGCAGCTCAGCCCTGTGGAAACCGGGGGCGGCTGCTGTTGCAGCCTGCTCGGGCGGTGCTGATTCCCTGGCTCTGACGGACATCATGAGGAAGGCCGGAGAAGCGGACGGAGTGGATGTCATCGTGGCCCATGTGCAGCATCACCTGCGCGGTGCCGAGGCGGAATCCGATGCTCAGTTCGTGGCGGATTACTGTGCGGGACACGGCCTGGTTTTCTGGCGGGCCGATGTGGATCCGGCAGCGCTGGCTGCCAGAGAGACACTTTCTCTGGAGGACGCGGCGCGGCGTCTGCGCTATGAGGCACTGGAAGCGTGCCGGCAGCAGTATGCGGCGTCCGGCATATTCCTGGGCCATCACCGGGATGATCAGGCGGAAACAGTGCTGCTCAATCTGATCCGGGGCGCCGGGATCCGGGGCCTCAGAGGCATGCTCAGCGTAAATGGCTTTCTGGCCCGGCCTTTCCTGGAGCTCTCCCGGCGGGATACGGAATGTTACTGCGGAGAAGAGGGGCTGGAATACCGTACGGACAGTACAAATGATGATGAGAGCCTGAAGCGCAACTGGATCCGGCGGACACTGCTTCCCCTGCTGGAGACGCAGAATCCGCAGATCCGCCGGCAGCTGGCGCAGCTGGCCGATGTGGCTGCGGCGGATGAGGCATATCTGGAGCGCCAGGCCCTGCGGTATATGAATGCTTATGGCCGTGAGGTCTTTGGCACCTGGGATATTGCCGCCGGTGCAGATTTTGCTGCTCTGCCCCTGGCACTGCAGCGTGCCGTCATCCGGGTCCTGGTGCGCAGGACGGGCGGCGGGGAGCTTTCCTACGACCACGTCAGGAAAGTACTGGAAATGATTGCAAAGGGCGTGGGGAACAAGGCCCTGGACGTGCCGGGGCATGTCCGGCTGATCTATGTGAATGGACGCCTGATGGCGGGAAAAAATGAACGGTCCCGCGAAGCAGAACGGGCCGCAAAGCTTGCAAAGAAGGAGCAACAGAGACATGCATCCCAATATTGAAAGAGTGTTGATCGATGAAGTTACGTTAAAGAAGAGGATCGCTGAGATGGCCGAGGAAATCAGCAGGGACTACGCAGGACAGGAACTCCTTGTCATCGGCCTGCTGAAGGGCGCTGC
Organism: uncultured Acidaminococcus sp.; assembly: GCA_900315205.1. GTDB lineage: Bacteria > Bacillota > Negativicutes > Acidaminococcales > Acidaminococcaceae > Acidaminococcus. Next base: position 8,707 of record OMYF01000015.1, on the reverse strand, counting down.
CTATTTCATGGTGGAGCTGACCCAGCATCTGACCATACCGACCCAGATCGATTTCCTGAAGGTTTCTTCCTACGGCTCCGGTACTTCCACGACGGGCAAGGTCGATATCCAGTTCGATACGTCCCGGAACCTGTCCGGCAAGAATGTGCTGCTTGTCGATGATGTCGTGGATTCCGGCCTGACTCTGAAGGCCGTGCGGGAACTTTTTGCCGGCCGCAACTGCAGGAGCATCCGGATTGCGGCGATGCTCGATAAGAAGGAGCGGCGTCTCGTCAAAATGCTGCCCGACTACTATGGCTTTGAAATCCCCGATGAATTCGTCGTGGGATTCGGGCTTGACTATGCTGAAGATTATCGGACGCTGCCGTACATCGGTGTCCTGAAGCGTTCCGTTTATCAAAAATAAAAAACACACCCATCTCACGGGATGGGAGGCAGGAGGATACAGTGACAAAATTTTTTCGCAACCTACTTTTCTACCTGCTCATTTTGATCCTTGGGCTGTGGATTTTTGAATACTACAACTCTCCCAGCACTCCAAAGAATGAGATGAGCTACACCAATTTCATGAAGGAAGTCCAGCAGGATGATGTTTCTTCCGTGACGATTGTCGACAACACGACCATCAAGGGCAAGCTCAAGAACGGGGCTGAATTCACGACCATTGCGCCGCGCGATGACAAGATGGTGGAAACGCTGCGGGCCAAGGATGTTGAAATCAAGGCGGAACTGCCGCCGCAGCCGTCCCTTCTGAGCAATATCCTGACCTCGATCCTGCCCATGATCATTGTCATCGTGCTCTGGTTCTTCATGATGAACAATGCCCAGGGCGGCGGCAGCAAGGTCATGTCCTTCGGCAAGAGCAAGGCCAAACTGTACGGCGACGGCAAGAGCAAGGTGACCTTCCGTGATGTCGCCGGCGCTGACGAAGCCAAGCAGGAACTGGAGGAAGTCGTGGAATTTCTGCGGGCACCGCAGAAGTACAATCAGCTGGGCGCCAAGATCCCTAAGGGTGTGCTCCTGTACGGCCCTCCCGGCACGGGCAAGACGCTCCTTGCCAAAGCTGTGGCCGGCGAGGCCGGTGTGCCTTTCTTCAGCATCAGCGGTTCCGACTTCGTCGAAATGTTCGTCGGTGTCGGTGCTTCCCGTGTGCGGGACCTTTTCGATCAGGCCAAGAAGAATGCACCCTGCATCGTCTTCATCGATGAAATCGATGCGGTGGGACGGCAGAGAGGCGCCGGCCTGGGCGGCGGCCATGACGAGCGGGAACAGACGCTGAACCAGCTCCTCGTCGAAATGGACGGATTTGGTGCCAACGAAGGCATCATTATGATTGCCGCCACGAACCGTCCGGATATCCTTGATCCGGCACTGTTGCGGCCGGGCCGTTTCGACCGGCAGATTGTCGTCGATAAGCCGGATGTACGGGGCCGCAGGGCCATCCTGAAGGTCCATACGAAGGGCAAACCCATCGATTCCACGGTGGATCTGGATATCCTGGCACGCCGTACGCCCGGCTTTACCGGCGCGGATCTGGCCAACCTGGTCAATGAGGGCGCCCTTCTGGCAGCCCGCCACAACCAGATGACCATTACCATGAGTGACCTGGAAGAAGCTGCGGAACGTGTCATGATGGGGCCTGAAAGGAAGAGCCGCATCATGAGCGAAGAAGAAAAACGCCTGACCGCGTACCATGAAGGCGGTCATACGCTCGTCGGGATGCTCCTGGACCATACGGATCCTGTCCATAAGGTCACCATCATCCCGCGCGGACGGGCTGGCGGCTATACGCTGAGCCTTCCCAAGGAAGACCGGTACTATGCGACGCGCAGTGAGCTCCTGGATGAGCTTAAAGTGCTGCTGGGCGGCCGGGTGGCCGAGGCACTGGTGCTCCATGAGATTTCCAGCGGAGCCAGCAGCGATCTGCAGCGGGCAACGGAGCTTGCCCGGGATATGACATGCGAATATGGCATGAGTGATGTTCTGGGAGCCGTGACCTTTGGCCATCGGAACAAACAGGTCTTCCTGGGCCGTGACATGGGTCAGCAGAATCAGGTCAGCGAGGAAGTCGCTGCTGCTGTGGACCGTGAGATCCGCCGCTTCATCGATGAAGCCTACGAAGGCACGGTGAAAGTCATTTCCGATAATCTGGACAAACTCCATCTCATTGCCAGGGCCCTGATGGAAAGAGAAACGCTGGAAGGCCATGAGATCGAAGAATTGATGAAGTACGGGCGTATCCTGGAAAAGGGGGAGAAAGCTCCGGAACCGGAGGCTCAGCCGCCGGAACCCGGGACTCCGGCGCCCATTCCGCCTTTGACGCAGCCGGCCGCAGAAGCTGGGACGGCTGCTGAACCGGCACTGCATGATGTGCCGCAGGGGGGCCATTGAACTTAGCAGGAGGGCCCGGACGGCTTTGTCCATCCGGGCCCTGCTGACAGCAGCAGGCGAAAATCATCCAGGGCACTTCGGTGCCCTGCTTTTTTGCCGGACCGGTTCCGGAATGGATGGATCCGGTAATGCTCAATATTTGCAGGGAGGATGAAGCAAGGTGCGGACAAAAATTTTGCAGCTTTTGCGGGAACGGCCTTCGCAGCCTGTTTCCGGTCAGGAACTGGCCGATAAGCTTGGCATCACCAGGACGGCAGTCTGGAAACATATCCAGAATCTGAAAAAAATGGGATACGTGATCGAGGCGCATACCAAAAAGGGATATATCTTTGTTTCCGCTCCGGATAAGCTGCTGCCGGAAGAGATCGGACAGCATCTCCATACCCGTTTCGTGGGCCGCCATATCTGCTATCAGGATACAGTGACTTCGACGAATGAAGTGCTGAAGAAGCTTGCCTATACCGGTGCAGAGGATGGTACGCTCTGTGTGGCTGAGGAACAGACGGGCGGAAAGGGCAGGCTTTCACGGGGCTGGTTCAGCCCCTATGGCAAGGGCCTCTGGTTTTCCGTGCTGCTGAAGCCGTCGTTCCTGCCCCAGGAAGCTCCCAAGATGACGCTGCTGGCGGCCGTGGCCGTCGTCCGGGCTATCCGGGAGTGCTGCGGAGTCGAAGCGATGATCAAGTGGCCCAATGATGTCCTCCTGGATGGACGCAAGATGGTGGGGATCCTGACGGAGATGAGCGCTGAATTCGGCCATATCAATTATCTCGTGGTCGGCATCGGCATCAATGTCTGTGTGCCCCGGGAAATGGTACCTGAAAATCTGCGGGATTCGGCTGTATCCATCGCCGATGTGGCCGGCCATCCCATCGACCGGGCTGCGCTGCTCGGAAGGGTCCTGGACTGCATGGAGGAGTATTACGGAACAGCCCTGAGAGAAGGGTTTGCCCCCATTTTCGACAAATGGCGGGAGTATTCCACGACCCTGGGACGTATGGTCAAGGTCATCTCGCCGGATAAGACCTACATCGGCACGGCTGTCGATATCGATCCTGAAGGAGCGCTGCTGGTACGCAGGGAAGACGGCAGCATCGAAAGGGTCCTGGCCGGCGACGTATCGATCCGGCCCGCCCATGGGACCGGGAAGTATCAGTGATATAAGAGAAAAAGTGCCGTCATCTGTGCTGGCGGCGCTTTTTTCTTATATCCGTGCTGATGTAACAGATTCGACCATTATATACAATAAACTGTTATGGAGTGTTGTATTTCCTTTCGCATCCAGATTGATGCTTGCATGATTCAAAAGTTCTGGTATAATGGTTTCGTTTATGAGGCCCGTCCCCGGATAGGGCCGCCGGAAATCAGTAAAAAAGTATTTCGCTTATGGAGGAAACTCTCATGTTAATGGTAATGGATGTCGGCAATACGAACATTGTAGTAGGGGTCCACGACGGGAAAGTATGGCGCTGCCACTGGAGACTGTCGAGCAGCCGTTCCCGCACATCCGATGAATTCGGGATCCTGCTCGGGAGCATGTTCGACTATGCGGAAGTGGAGATGAAGGATATCTCGGATATCATCATTTCCACGGTTGTGCCGCCTCTGCTCGTACCGCTCTGCAATATGTGCAAACGCTATTTCGGCATCACGCCCTTTGTCGTGACGAGCGAGATCAACACGGGCCTGAAGCTGGATTATGACCATCCCAATGAGATCGGTGCGGACCGTATCGTCAATGCCGTTGCAGCTCACCATATGTACCCGGATAAGGGGAACCTGATCATCATCGATTTCGGTACGGCAACCACATTCTGTGCCCTGCGTCCGGACGGCGAATATCTGGGCGGTGCCATTGCTCCGGGAATCGGCATCTCGACAGAAGCCCTGTTCCAGAAGGCGGCCAAACTGCCGCGGATCGAACTCATCAAACCGGAACATGCCATTTGCCACGACACGATCCATGCCATGCGTTCCGGTGTCATTTTTGGGTTTGTCGGCCAGATGGACGGCCTCATCACCCGGATGAAGAAAGAACTGGGCGGTCAGGCTTTTGTAGTGGTGACGGGCGGTTTTGGAAGACTCATGGCTTCCGAATCCAGCCACGTCGATGTGGTGGAACCGTTCCTTACGCTGGAAGGGCTCCGCATCCTCCATCAGATGAACAGCTGACATCCTGCGGATGTGTGGATTCCTGTTCCGGGGCTGCTCCGGGCAGGAATCTTTTTTTGGCAGGATAAGGGCGCGGCAGGACGCACCGGATCCGGTACGGGCACAGGCCGCCGGAAAAGGGCGGACCCCGGGCCTTGCGTGTTTTTCAAGCAGGGAGGAAATATGTTCAATGGACTCATAGCAGCCCGCATCCCCGTGGTCCTTGCGCCCATGGCCGGGGTGACGGATCTGCCTTTCCGTGTCATCTGCCGGGAAAAAGGGGCTGATTACACGGTTTCTGAAATGGTGAGCGCCAAGGCGCTCCTTTTCCGCAATCAGAAGACGTATGCCATGCTGGCCATCGACCCGCAGGAGCATCCGACAGCCATCCAGCTCTTCGGGTCAGTGCCCCGGGAAATGGCGGCGGCTGCCAGGATCGTGGAAGAGGCCGGAGCCGATATCATCGATGTCAATATGGGATGCCCGGTCCATAAGGTCGTGGCCAACGGGGAGGGATCTGCCCTGATGAAAGATCCGGAACGGGCCTATGCCATCCTTGCAGCCATGGTGGATGCCGTCAGTGTCCCCGTGACCGTGAAGATGCGTGCCGGCTGGGATGAAAACCACCGGAACGCGGTGGAACTGGCCCGTCTTGCTGAGAAAGCGGGCGTCCGCGCTGTCGCTGTCCATGGCCGCACACGGAGCCAGTTCTATGCGGGAAAGGCGGACTGGTCCGTCATCAGGGCGGTCAAGGAAGCCGTTTCCATACCAGTACTGGGTAATGGGGATATCTTTTCCGGAGCCGATGCCGTGCGGATGGTCCGGGAAACAGGCTGTGACGGCGTGATGATCGCCCGGGGAGCCGAAGGCAATCCCTGGATCTTCACGGAGGCAAAGCAGGCACTTGCCGGGAAACCGGTGACGAAAGTATCCGACAGGGAACGGTTTGCCATGGTCCGGCGCCATCTGGAGGCTCTCATCGCCTGCAAGGGCGAGCGGATTGCCGTGCGGGAAATGCGGCACCATGGTGCATGCTATTTTGCGGGACTCTGCCGCAGCGCCTTTTACCGCAATGCCATCAACCAGGCCCGGACGCGGGAAGAACTGCTGGCTGTCCTCGATGACTATGAAGCTTTCCTTGCGGGCGGACCGGAGCACTGAAGAGGCACCGTCCCGGCGGCGGGGATGGCCGGAGGCAGCGGCGAAGCTGCTCCACAGGATGTTTTACGGCGGACAGGCTGTGCTGTTCCGTTCCCATCATAAAGATATTTTCTCAGCGGACCCCGGACGGAAAGCGTTCCGGGGTCTTGCTTTTCCCAGAAAGTTATATCATACTAACTTAATATAAAATTCTTTTGAAAACGTATTGACAAAAGCGGGCGGAAATATTATGATAAGACCATAAAACAATACCTTGGTAGGGTATATAATACAGGAGGAAGCAGATATGAAACAATATGTAGTGACAGGCATGACCTGTGCATCCTGTCAGGCTCATGTGGAAAAAGCAGTGGCCGCCGTTCCCGGCGTGACCTCTGTCTCGGTTTCCCTGCTGACCAACAGCATGGGGGTGGAAGGGACTGCAAGCGACAGTGCCGTCATCAAGGCTGTCGAGGAAGCGGGCTACGGTGCCTCGGTCAAGGGGGCCTCCCAGGCAAAGCAGGGGCTGGCAGAGAAACTGGCTGCCGACGAGGAAGCCCTGAAGGATCATGATACGCCGCGTCTCCGCCGCCGTCTGATCTCTTCCCTGGGATTCCTGTTCGTCCTCATGTATCTGACGATGGGACACAATATGCTGGGCTGGCCCGTACCGGCGCTGCTGGATGGGAACCATCTGGGACTCATGCTGACCCAGATGCTGCTCGCCATCATTGTGATGTACATCAACAAGGATTTCTATACGAGCGGTTTCCGGACACTGCTGCATGGGGCGCCGAATATGGATACCCTGGTGGCACTCGGTTCCTCGGTCTCCTTTTTCTGGAGCCTTGCGGTGTTCTATGAGATCACCTATCTGACAACGCAGGGAACGCCGTTTGCGACGCTGCACCATATGTACATGCATGATCTGTACTTTGAGACGGCTGCCATGATCCCGTCCCTGATCACGCTGGGTAAGATGCTGGAAGCCATGAGCAAGGGCCGCACGACGGACGCACTGAAGGGCCTTATGAAACTGGCGCCCAAGACTGCCGTCCTGATCCGTGACGGCAGGGAAGTCACTGTTTCCATCGACGATGTGCAGAAGGGCGATATCTTCGCCGTCCGTCCCGGTGAGAACATCCCCGTGGACGGTGTCGTCGTCAAGGGCAATTCCGCTGTGAACGAAAGCGCTCTGACCGGTGAAAGCCTGCCCGTGGATAAAAAACCGGGGGACAAGGTTTCCACTGCCACCATCAACCAGTCCGGGTATCTGGAATGTGAAGCGACCCGTGTGGGCGAAGATACGACCCTTTCTCAGATCATTAAACTCGTCAGTGACGCGGCTGCGACGAAGGCTCCGATCGCCCGAATCGCCGATCGGGTATCCGCTGTATTCGTCCCGGCCATCATCAGCATTGCCGTCATCACCACTATCGGCTGGCTGATCGCCGGAGCGCCTCTGGGTCAGGCCATTGCCCGGGGCATCGCCGTACTGGTCATCGCCTGCCCGTGTGCGCTGGGACTTGCCACACCGGTAGCCATCATGGTGGGCAGCGGCGTGGGTGCCAAGAACGGAATCCTGTTCAAGACTTCTTCTTCTCTGGAAAACGCCGGGAAAGTGGCCGTGGTGGCCCTGGACAAGACCGGGACCATTACGAAAGGACAGCCCAAAGTGACGGACGTGGTGCCGGCGGAAGGCTATACGAAGGAAAGCCTGCTCCAGCTGGCCTATGATCTGGAACAGAAATCGGAACATCCGCTGGCCCGGGCGGTTGTGGAAGAAGCAAAGGCACAGGGCATGCAGCCGGAAGCTGTCGATGCTTTCCAGGCACTGCCCGGCAATGGGCTCCAGGTGGTCCGGAAGGGTTCCAAACTCCTGGGCGGCAGCCTGAATTTCCTGAAATCTCAGGTGACCATGGACAGCAACCTGGAAGCCAGGGGAGCGGAGCTGGCCGGTCAGGGCAAAACCCCGCTGGTCTTTGCAAAAGACGGGAAACTGGCCGGAATGATTGCCGTAGCCGACGTCATCAAGGAAGATTCCGCCAAAGCGATCAAAGAACTCCAGAACATGGGCATTGAAGTGGTCATGGTCACGGGCGACAACCAGCGGACGGCAGAAGCCATCGGCAGACAGGCCGGTGTGGACCGGGTCGTGGCCGGAGTGCTGCCGGAAGGGAAGGAAACGGTGATCCGGGAACTCCAGAAAGCCGGCGGCCTGGTCGCCATGGTCGGCGACGGCATCAACGATGCACCGGCCCTGACGCGTGCGGACATCGGGATCGCCATCGGGGCAGGCGCCGATGTGGCCATCGATTCGGCGGATATCGTGCTGATGAACAGCCGCCTGACGGATGTCTCGGCCGCGGTCCGGCTGAGCCGGGGCACTGTGACCAACATTCACGAAAACCTGTTCTGGGCCTTCTTCTACAATGTCATCTGCATCCCTCTGGCAGCCGGGCTGTTCAGCTATAAGATGAACCCCATGGTGGGGGCGGCGGCCATGAGCGTATCCAGCTTCACCGTTTGCATGAACGCCCTGCGCCTGAACCTCTTCAAACTCCATGATGCCAGCCATGATAAAAAGCGGAAGAATCCGGCTGCGGCTCTGGTGGAAAAAGCGGATCTGGCACCTGTGCCGGCCGCCTGCCCTGTTCCGGCATCCGGCAGCCGGCGGAACGCAGATCACCTATCAGGTGAAAGGCATGATGTGTGCCCACTGCGAGGGCCGTGTCAAAAAAGCGCTGGAGGCACTGCCCGGCGTGACGGAAGCCCGGGCGGACCATACAGCAGGGACGGCCGTGGTGACGGTGACAGGACCGCTGGATTTTGCAAAGGTCCGGGACGCTGTGAAGGCTGCGGGCTATGAAGTGACCGGCGAGGCCGGGGCACCGTCTCCGGCAGCTTCCGGCACCGAGGTCACCTAGCGGGTGAAAGGCATGATGTGTGCCCACTGCGAGGGCCGTGTCAAAAAAGCGCTGGAGGCACTGCCCGGTGTGACAGAAGCCCGGGCGGACCATACGAAAGG
>OMYF01000044.1 GCA_900315205.1 uncultured Acidaminococcus sp. | reverse complement strand
TTTTGATATTCGTGCTGTCAACACTATCTTAACAATAGGGGTCTCCCTTTTATTTTGCAAGCTTTATTTAAACCCTACCGAGAAATATTTTACGCTTAGGGCGGATCGGCGCAGCCGCGGCTGTCCCCGGCTGCGGCGGGAAAAATTTTCCATTTATCCGTCCGATGGCCCTCATGAAGGACGCGGGACTTCTGGAAAGCGTCAGAAAATTCTATAATGAAAGAAGGAATCGTATCGGTCATCTTTACTTTTATCTCTGTTCCGGTTTTATCCGCCCGGCAGAGGAGAATCCAACTGGAAAGGGCTGTCACAATGGAAAAAGATATTCAATCCGTACTCGAAATGGCGCTGGAACAGGGACGCGACGTCCTCTATGAAGGCAAGGTGGCAAACTATATCCCGGAACTTGCCAAGGCAGATTCGTCCAATCTGGGCGTTTGTCTCATGAAAAAAGACGGATCCATCTACAAGGCCGGGGATTATAACATCCCCTTTACCATGCAGAGTATCTCCAAGACCTTTTCTTTGATCCTGGCACTGCAGACGGCGGGATATGACAAAGTCTTCAGCAAGATCGGCATGGAGCCGACGGGGGACCGTTTTGACAGCATCCTCCAGCTCGAACTGAAGGACTGGCGGCCTTTCAACCCCATGATCAACGCCGGAGCCATCGTGACCGCCAGCTGTATCGAGACGCCGGATCCTTTCCAGAGTTTCCTCGATCTGGTCCGCAGGGTATGCAAAAATCCCGGTATCAGACTGAATGAATCCGTTTACCTTTCGGAAAAAAAGACGGGTACCCGGAACCGTTCCATTGCCTATCTGCTGAAAAGCGATCATGTCCTGGACGGAGAGCCGGAGGATATCCTGGACGTCTATTTCCGCATGTGTTCCGTCATGATCACCGCCCGGGATCTGGCCCGGTACGGCATGCTCCTGTCCAACCACGGCATCGATCCCGAAACGAATGAACAGGTCATCGACACGTCCATTGTCCGGATCGTCACGACGCTGATGATGCTCTGCGGCATGTATGATGAGTCGGGAGAATATGCGGTCAAGGTGGGACTGCCCAGCAAAAGCGGCGTCGGGGGCGGCATTGTGGCCATTTCCCGCAAAGGCGTCGGCATCGGCACATTCGGGCCAATGCTGAACAAGAAAGGCAATTCTGTCGGCGGCGAAAAAATCCTGCAGGTCCTGTCCCGGGAACTGCATCTCCATGTTTTCGATACGGCTTCTTTCTAAAGGAGAGGCATCCTGTGGCGGGGACCCGGATTCCGGGTCCCCGCCTTTTGCAGTGCGGGACAGATTTTTGGATGCCGCCCGTTTTCTTCCCGCGGGCCAATATGGTAGAATGGCAGGGACGTAAAATGTTTTTATCTGCAAACCGTCAGCAGGAGGCTGGAAAATGCTGAAAAATAGACATCAAATCGGGGTGCTGCTTGTGCTGATTGGAGCCGGACTGTGGGGCGGCAGCAGCAACAGCCTGGAATATCTCATGGAACACCAGCATCTGGCCTGGCAGACCGTGCTCTTCATCCGCATGGTGATTACGGCAGTTTGTTTTCTCATTTTGAGCAAGCTGCGCGGAGAGGATATCCTGGCGCCTCTCCGGAAGGCGCCGCGGCTGCTGCTTCAGTTTACGGTCATCGGGATGTACGGGATGCAGGTGACTTTTACCCTGGCCATCCATTACAGCAACGCTGCTACAGGGACCGTTCTCCAGTATCTGATGCCCGCGGTCCTTTTGGGCTATTATCTCATCAAAGAACACCGGGCGCCGAGGCGGAGAGAAGTCATCGCCGTCATCCTTGCCGTCCTGGGCACGTTCTTCATTGCGACCCAGGGCAAAGGCGCTGTCCTGGCCGTTTCCCGGGAAGCCCTTTTCTGGGGCATTGCCAGCGCGTTCGGCATGGCCCTTTATACCGCATATGCGGCGGATCTGCTGAAGACATATTCGTGCTTTGTCGTCATTGGCTGGGGAAGCATCGGCAACGCACTGCTTCTCTTCATCCTGAACAGACCGACCCTGGCGGGGGCGGTCTGGGATCTCGATACGCTGGCGGCTTTTTCCGTCGTCATCATCTTCGGCACTCTGATCGCTTATTCAGTCTATCTGGAGAGCACAAAATACATCCCTGCTTCTGAAACAGGAGCGCTGGCCGCTTTTGAACCGCTTTCGGCGTATGCAGTTTCCATCCTTTTCATGGGCAATCACGTGGGACCGGCGGAAATGGCCGGTGCGGCCTGCATCATGACAATGGTCTGGATGCTGTCCAAAAAGAGCTGAAGCATGGCGGCGGGCGCTGCATGCTTCCTGCCGGATCTGTCCCTGCAGCGGCATGTGATACGATTTGGCAGGACCGTAGTATAATGGTAGCGAAAAGAGCTTCGAACAGGAGGAAGCAATATCATGAAAAAAGTAAAAAAACTGCTTCTGGCCGTGTTTGCCTGCCTTATGGCCGGGCAGACAGCGTTTGCCGCCGAGCATCTTGCCATTGTCAGCAAGGGATCCAAAGCAGGAGTCATCGATCCGCAGGGAACTGCCGTACTGCCTCTGGAATTCAGCAAGATCGAGATCCAGGGTGACAGCACGGCTCAAAAACCGGTCATCCTCGTTGAAAAAAAGGGAAAATACGGTATGTACGACCGGAACGGCAGGGAAATCCTTGCCCCTTCCCTGACGAAGGTCACTTCTTATAATGAAGGGTTCCTGGGAGCCCGGGATAAGGACGGATGGTCTTTTTATGATGCGCAGGGCCGCCGCCTGCCGGGATCTTATGATGCGGTCGCTTATTTCTCGGAAGGCTTGGCGGCTGTTAAAAAGGACGGCCGCTGGGGTTTCATCGATACGCAGGGGAAGGTCGTCATTCCGCTGCAGTACAAGGAAACCGGAGCCTTCAGCGAGGGATTGGCAGCTGCCCGTGTGGACAAGGACTGGCTCTATCTTAAAAAAGACGGTACGGCGCTCAGTGTGGGCAAAGCCAGGACGGCCGGCGAATTCCATTCCGGGACGGCCGTCATCGACAACAGCTGGCTCTTCAATACACAGGGACAGCGCTATGCCAAGCTGAAGAAATATGCCTATGTGGGCAATTTCGATGAGAATGGTCTCGCCCAGGTGGGTGTCAAAAGATCCCATCGCACCATTTTCGATTATATCTCCATCGGCTGGGGCTGGGGCGGCGACTGGGGTATCGGCGTGCCCGGCTGGGGCTGGGGCGGTATCGGCTGGTGGGGAGGCGGACACCACCATCACTGCCACGGCTGGGGCGGTGCCATTACCGTGGTCCCCGGCGCTGTCATCCGTCCGTCCTCCCTCTTTGTGGGAGCGATCAACAAGCAGGGACAGGAAGTCATCCCGACGGATTATCAGGCTGTTTCCGCCTTTGAAAATGGCCGCGCGCTCGTCGTCGACCGGGAAGGCCGCTGCGGCATGATCGACGTCAAAGGCCGGACCGTCGTGCCTGCAGCGTATGATCAGCTGGGCTTTTTCAATCACGGCCTTGCGCCTTTTGACTTTGACGGGCATTGGGGCTACATCAACGAACAGAACACTGTCGTCATCCCCAATCAGTTCAGCAGTGTCACACCTTTCTATGAGGATCATGCGGCCGTACAGGTCGGAGAGAAAGTCGCTCTGATCGACCGCAGCGGGCAATATGTGATGGAACCGAATGCCGCCTATGAAAAGATGGGTGTCCTTTATGCGGATCGTCTCTTTGTAAAGGATAAAAAGAGCGGGAAATATGGATATCTTGACGGAAATGGTAAAGTTGTCATTCCCATGCAGTACGATGATGCGGGAAATTTTGACTGAAATGAGCAAAACATACAATTCATTATTGACAATCTAAAATAATGATGCCATAATGTAACAGACCATTCAAATAAGCTTAGGCTGTTTCGGGAGCGAATCTGCGGGATCCATGAACTGAACCCTCGGGCATCTCCGGTTCGCGCCTGTGCCTTCGCCTCTGAATGTTTTCTGGTATGAGGTTATGGGGCTGCTGCTTTTGCGGCAGCCTTTTTTTGTCTCCTGAAAGGAAAGGGAGGTATCGATCTAAAAAAGTCAAAAAATCAAAAATAATTAGCACTCAACTATTGACAGTGATAATAACAAGTGCTATTATATAACCAGAACGAAGGAGAAGGATGGAGCCCCGGAAGGGACTCCGGACGAGCTCCTGAGTTCCAGATCCTGACCTTAAAGGCCGGTAATATATGATTGGAGGAATGACTTATGTTACTGCCTACTGTGTTACATGATTCTCTGTTTGATGATTTTATGGATGGTTTCGATGATATGTTTGAACATTCTCCTCTGTACGGCAAACATGCAAGAAACCTCATGAAGACTGATGTCCGTGACTGCAAGGATCATTATGAACTCGATATTGACCTGCCGGGCTTCAAGAAGGAAGATATCCATGCTGAACTGCAGGATGGTTATCTGACCATTTCCGCGGCGAAGGCAGTGGATAAGGATGAGAAGGATAAGCAGGGCCGTTATATCCGCCGCGAACGCAATTCCGGTCAGTGCGCCCGTGCCTTCTACGTGGGCGAGAATGTGACGGAACAGGACGTCAAAGCCAAGTATTCCGATGGTATCCTGCAGCTGTCCATCCCCAAGAAGGATGCACCTCAGGAGGAACCGAAGAAATATATCGCCATTGAAGGATGATGGCTGATTGAGCAGAGGGCTGTGGAGATCGAATCTCCACAGCCCTCTGCTTTTTTTTGGCCGCTCAAAGCGCCGCAGCAATGCGTGCAGCAGCGCTGCAGCTGAAAAGGGATTTTCAGGCTCTCCACCATTTCCGGATCTGGAAAAGGAGGCTCACGGGCAGGAGGCTTGTCCCCAGCCTGCACAGTGTGGCCAGGGCTCCCGGCGTGACGATGGTTTTGCTCCGGCAGGCTCCGTCGATGCCGAGACGGGCTGCTTCCCGTGCCGGCAGAGAGCCATGGAGGTTGGGCCGGCGGACGTCGCCCAGGGCCGGGATGAATCCTGTATCGCCGATCCAGTAGGGACAGAGGGCGGTGACACTGATGCCGCGGGGTTTCAGTTCCTCCGCCAGGGCCCGGGAAAAGCGCAGGAGCCCCGCTTTCGCGCCGCTGTAGACGGCCATACCCGGCAGGGGCAGGAGGCCTGCGACGGAGCAGACATTGAGGATGCGGGCACCCCGCTTCAGATACGGGAGGCAGAGTGCGCACATCCGGATGGGCGCGGCAAAATCCACATCCGCCATGCTGCCGGCCTGTGCCGCATCTTCCTTGCTGAAATCCCCGAGATAGCCGAAACCGGCATTATTGATGAGCCAGGCGATGTCCGGATGCTCCCGCTCGAGGATGGCCTGCCATACCCGGGGCCAGGCGGGATCTGCGAAATCGAGAGCAAAACACCGCACGCCGGAGCCTGCTTTTGTGCTGACCGCTTCCAGCCGGGCGGCACTGCGGCCGAGCAGCCAGAATTCCAGCTCCGGGGCCCGGTCCGCGAGGATTTCGCAGAAGGCCCTGCCCAGGCCGCCTGAAGCACCTGTGATGATGGCGATCCGTCTTTGCGTCATATCCTGTCTTCCTTTCCTGACGGCGCGGGATGTCCGGCCGTTTTTTCAGCCGGCCCTGCGGCGCCGCTGATTTTCAGTGTATTTCTCTTTGCCCCGGATTTTTTCTTAAACGTGCAGCCTTTCCGGGATCAGCCGCAGCCTTTATGGAACAAGCACCTCCGCCGGGTCCGGAGACTCTGCGGAGGTGCTTGTCAAAAAGGAAAATCCGGTGCGGGCTGCCCGGCATGCTGCAGCATCTGCCGCGCAGGACAGCGCCGTATTTTTATCAGAGCATGATTTCCTGCCGGATTTCATTGTCCCGGTTTTCACGGTGCGTCTTCTGCTTTGCCAGGGGCATGGTGCTTCCGCCCGTGCGGATGTTTTCCACAAAGAGGATCAGGCGGTTTGCCACATTGACATCGCTGACGCCGCTGTCAAAGTCCAGGCTCAAAAGGTTCATCTTCGGATACAGGGTCTTTACCTTTTTCTCAATGCCTTTGGCAATGATATGGTTGGCGATGCAGCCGAAAGGCTGGAGGCTGATGACATTGTAGATGCCGGATTTGGCAAAGCCCACCACTTCGGCCGGCAGGAGCCAGCCTTCGCCGAACTGGGCGGCCATATTGATGATTTCCTTGCCGTTGTTGGCCATCTCGTAGATGTCCTCGAAGGGTGTGTAGTACGGGAAGGCGGAGCAGATCTGGTTCACCTTGTCGATCTGCTTGACGATCTGCAGGTAGACGAAGTCGACCAGCAGGGTCGGCAGTTTATCACGCTTGAGGTTGAACTTGGAATTGGTCAGCCTGTTGACAAAGGCCTGCATGAAGAACGGCGTCATGAGCGGCGGCATGACCTCGATATGATGGTCCATGAGCCAGCCCGTGATGTTCTTGTGGGCAAAGGCATTGAACTTCAGGTAGATTTCGCCGACGATGCCCACTTTCGGCAGATTGACATTCGGCTTGGCTGCATCCGTGAATTCAGTGACAGCCTGGGCCAGGAGCTTCAGGAGACCTTTGGAACTGTTGGCTTCGATTTGTTTTTTGGCAAGTTCCAGATATTTGTCCCGCAGGGCGTCGGCTGCACCTGATTTCTTTTCCCGGACGCGGGTTGCGTTGTAGAGCTTGGCCAGAGCGTCGGAGAAGAGGATGGTCGTCACAGTGATCTTGCCGATCTTCAGCCAGTTGATCCGGAAGCCGGGCTGATCGTTCTTGATGCTGTCACTCGTTGCCACGGAAATGACGGGCACGTTCTTGAAGCCCGCGGCCACAAGGGCATGCTTGATCAGGCCGAAATAGTTCGAGGCACGGCACTGGCCGCCGGTCTGGCTGATGGCCACCGCGGTCTTGTTGACGTCGTATTTGCCCGAGCGCAGTGCTTCCAGGAAATCACCGACGACGAGCGTTGCCGGGTAGCAGACTTCATTGTTGGCGAACTTCAGGCCCAGATCCGCGGAAATGCCCGTGCTTTCGGGCAGGGTCTCCACGTGGTAGCCCAGGATCTTCATGACGGACGGGATCAGCGGCGACAGCGTGGGTGTGAAGTACGGCACCAGGATGGTGTAATCCTTCATGGATTTTTCGAACTTCGGCGTATCGATGAAAGGAACGACTTTATGGTTTTCCCGGTTGTTGTAACGGATGCTTTCCACGACGGAACGGACGCGGAGCTTCAGGGAACCGGTGTTGGCCACATCATCGATCTTCAGCAGTGTCAGGGCTTTGCCGTGACGCTGCAGCAGGGTGCGCACCTCGTCCTGCAGGAAGGCGTCAGGGCCGCAGCCGAATGATGTCATTTCCATGAAATGGATGCTGTTGTCCTGACGGGCCACCCAGTCCGCCGCCTTCAGGATGCGGTTGATGTAAGCCCACTGCTTGGTCAGGTACGTGTCGTTGATCTCGATCTGCGTGTTGTCGCGGACAATGTCCTCGTTGATGACATTGATGCCCATGGCGGCCACGGTATCGCTCAGCTTGTGCTGGACGAGCGGATCCGTATGGTAGGGACGGCCGGCGAGCAGGATCGTCAGCCTGCCGTTCTTCCGGCTGTCCTCGAGGATCTCGGCATTCTTTTTCTGGATCTTATCCCGGTATTCATCCATGGCGGCCAGTCCTGCCTTGATGGCCTTGTCCGCCGTGAAGCGGTCGAAACCGATGTAGTTCAGGTATTTGCGGAGCTGTTTTTTCAGCATGTTCCGGTCCTGGAAGTTGATTGGCGGCGAATCGACGGGGATATCCGTATTGGTCACGCTCTTGATGACGTCGGAATAGCCGGATACGACGGGGCAGTTATAGCTGTTCAGCTGGCGGGGATCATCCTGGCGTTCGTAGATGACGTAGGGCATGAAGATCCGGTTGACCCGTTTGCGGATGAGGTTCAGGATATGTCCGTGGACGAGCTTGGCCGGGAAGCAGATGTTGTCGCTCATGACGTCATGCAGGCCGGATTCGTACATCTTCAGCGTGGACGGATCGGACAGGACGACTTTCAGGCCGCAGGCCGTGAACAGTGCATGCCAGAAGGGATAATCCTCGTACATGTTGAGACAGCGGGGAATCCCGATGCTCCGCTCAGCCTCTTCATTGACCGGGCGGTTGAAGAGCAGGTCATATTTGTAATTGTAGATGTTCAGGCCCGGCTTCACCTTGTCCCCGTTGTTCGTGAAGAATTTTTCACACTTGTTGCCGGAGAAGTAGACACTGCCGTTGCGGAACTGATATTTCTGGATCAGGCAGTTGTTCTCGCAGCCATGGCACTGCAGCTGTGAATCCTGATGGGATGCCGTGTGGATCATATCGTCCAGCGTGACGCGTCCTTCCGCCTTCGTCTTGGCAAAGAGGGCGCAGCCGTAGGCTCCCATGATTTCGGGGATGTTGCTGCGGTGGACCTTGAGGCCCGTCAGGATCTCAAAGGCGCGGACGACAGCATCGTTTTTCATGGTCCCGCCCTGGAGTACGATCTCTGTGCCGAGCTCTTTCGTATTCCGCATCTTCAGGACCTTGTACAGGCAGTTGCGGACGACGGAGTAGGCCAGGCCGGCAGAGATATCGCCGTTGGTGACACCTTCACGCAGGCTCTGCTTCACTTTGGAGTTCATGAAGACCGTGCAGCGGGTCCCCAGGTCGCTTGGATGTTTGGCCGTGCAGGCCAGGGCGGCAAAATCGCTGATGCTGTAATTCAGCCCCTGGGCAAAGGTCTCCAGGAAGGTGCCGCAGCCGGAGGAACAGGATTCGTTGAGTTCCATGCGGTTGACGACGCCGTTGTCCACGAAGATGGCTTTCATGTCCTGTCCGCCGATATCAAGGATGAAGGAGACTTTGCTGTTGATTTTCCTGGCTGCCAGGTAGTGGGCAATCGTCTCGATGATGCCCGTATTCAGATTGAAGGCAGCTTTGATCAGGTCCTCGCCGTACCCTGTGGAACAGCTGCCGATGATGATCGGATTGGCCCCTGTTTCCAGGCATTTGGCATAGAAGGCTTCAAAAGCTTCCTGGACGGCACCGATGGGGTTGCCGTTATTATGGGTGTAATAGGTAAAGAGGATCCGGTCCTCCTTGTCCGTGACGACAAGCTTCGTCGTCGTGGAGCCGGAATCAATCCCGATGTAGACCTCGTCCGTATCCGCAGTGAGCGGAGTCAGCGTGATCGTGTCGGCTTCTTTTTCCTTTTTCCAGGCTGCATATTCCTCGGGCGATTTGAAAATCGGAGGCATGACATCGTGCAGCTCGGTGGTCTGGGCCGGCGCCGAAGACAGTTTGTCCAGGACTTTGTCCAGACTGGTCGTCGGGGCATCCGCCGCACTCAGTGCCGTGCCGTAGGCCGGGATCAGATTGGCATTTTCCGGGACGATGAACTCGACGTACGGGATCTGCAGGGCATCCATCAGGGCCTTGCGGAGCTGGGGCATGAAAGTCAGCGGACCGCCGCAGAGCAGGATCTTCGGCCGGATCGTGCAGCCGTGGGACAGGGTCGTGATGACCTGGGCCGCGACAGCATGGAAAATGGAAGCGGCGATATCCTCGCGGCTCACGTTCTTGCTCAGCAGATTCTGGATATCCGTCTTGGCAAAGACCCCGCAGCGGGAAGCAATATAATGGATGGTTTTGGCTTTTTCGGCCAGACCGTTGAGTTCCTCCACGGGAATGCCCAGAAGGACTGCCATCTGATCCAGGAACGCACCCGTACCGCCGGCACAGTTTCCGTTCATGCGCAGATCACAGCTGCCGTCGGGACTGATGTAGACGATCTTTGCGTCTTCTCCGCCGATGTCGATGAGCGTGGCTGCTTCCGGATATTTTTCTTTGACGAATTTCGTGGCTGCGATGACTTCCTGTTCAAAGGCAAGCTTGAACTTTTCAGCCAGGCCCATGCCCACTGAACCCGTCACCTTGAGCTTTATGCTGGCTGCGCCGATTTGGGAACGCAGATGGGTGAGTTCCTCTTTCAGCACAGCCATGACGTTTGCCTGATGGCGCTTGTAACGGGAGAAGATCATGTTCTTCTTGTTGTCAAGCACCACGATTTTGGCTGTGGTTGAACCAATGTCCAAACCGATGTTGAACGTACTCATGACACACCTCTATTGAAATCTTGAATTTGACATATCATTATAACACACTCTGTTATGTCTGTACATACTGTACCTAAATAATATACATTTATCGAAAACTTGCTCGCTATGGGCCTCGGGAGCTGCTGCGGCCTTTTGGAAAGGGACGGGTTCTGCCCCCTTTTCGGACCTCCTGTTCCTCTCCCCGGGAAAATATGATAAAATGAAGAACTACCGTATAGGAACGCATGATTTCAGTTCTATATAAAGGATGGTTTCTTACATGGATGAGACTGCAGCAAAACCGGCTGAAACAAAAAACTTCCTGAAAGGGACGCTGATCCTGACAGTTTCCAGCATCGTCGTCAAAGTCATCGGGGCTCTGAACTGGGTGATCCTGTCGCGTATCATGGGCGGTGAAGGCATTGGCCTGTATCAGATGGGGTTCCCGATTTACCTGATGGCCATCACTGTGTCCTCGGCCGGCATCCCGGTGGCGATTTCCATCGTCACTGCGGAAAAAGTGGCCCGGGAGGATTACGGCGGGGCGCGCCGGGTCTTTCAGGTTTCTCTGCGGATGCTTTTTGTGACGGGGCTGGCGTTTTCCCTGGTCCTGCTTCTGGGGGCCGGGTGGCTCGTCAAGCTGCTGCCGGACCCGAGGGCCTATTATTCCATCATTGCCCTGGCACCGGCGGTATTCTTTGTTACGTTCCTGTCCAGCTTCCGCGGCTATTTCCAGGGCTGGCAGATCATGACGCCGACGGCCTGCTCGGAAATCACGGAGCAGCTCGTGCGTGTCGCGACGATGATCATTTTTTCCTATCTGCTCCTGCCTTACGGGCTGACGTACGCCGCGGCGGGTGCCAGCATGGGTGCCGGTGCCGGCGCGTTCTGCGGGCTCCTGGTCCTGCTGGGTTTCTACTGGCGGCTCAAGAAGAAATTCTTCCCTCCCGGAGCGGATACGGCACCCAAGGTCAGGGAACCGGCTCTGCGCATCATGAAGCGCCTCATCCTGCTGGCACTGCCCGTTTCCATGTCGAGCCTCATGCTGCCCATTGTCTCGAATCTGGATATGATGATCGTGCCCAAGCGACTCCTTGTTGCCGGCTATACAGTGCCTGAGGCTACGACCCTTTTCGGCTATCTGTCCGGCATGGCTGTCCCGCTCATCAATATGTCGACCATCCTGACAGCTGCTCTTTCCATCAGTCTGGTGCCGGCCATCAGTGAATCCCGGACACTGGGCGACAGGGAAGGCATCCGCGCCAAGGTCAGCACGGCCTTCACGGTGGCGTCGGTCATCACCATTCCCTGCAGCGTCGGTCTGCATCTCCTCGGCGGCCGCGTCGCTGCACTGATTTACAATGCGCCCGATGCGGGACCGGCCATTGCCACGATGAGCGGCGCGATTTTCCTGCTGGGGCTGCATCAGGTCAGTACCGGGATCCTGCAGGGCCTGGGCCGGACGAAGATCCCTGTCATCAATATGATCATTGCCGCCGCCATCAAGGTCTTCCTGAACTGGAACCTGACGGCCATCCCCGCGCTGGGGATCCGCGGGTCTTCCCTGGCTACGGTGGCCGATATCGGGATTGCGGCCATCCTGAACCTGATCTTCATCAGGAAATATACGAGCTTTACCTTTGAGAGCAGGCAGCTCCTCAAGACCCTGGCCTGTGCCATCGTCATGGGGGCGGCCGTGACGGGTGTCCTTTCCGTGGTTTCCCG
The DNA here is from genome assembly GCA_900315205.1 of uncultured Acidaminococcus sp. Lineage (GTDB taxonomy): Bacteria > Bacillota > Negativicutes > Acidaminococcales > Acidaminococcaceae > Acidaminococcus. Next base: position 4,518 of record OMYF01000044.1, on the reverse strand, counting down.
CGGCGGGCTGGCACTGCTGCTTTCCATCGTCATCGCAGTGCCGGTGTATGTCTTTATGCTCCTGGCGCTGCGGACCCTGTCCGTGGAGGAGCTGCAGCAGATCCCCTTTGCGGGCCGCCGGCTCATCACCCTGGGGCGGAAGCTGGGATTCCTTAAAAAATGAGAGTGTCCTGCCATCTGCACGGGCTCCCCGGTTTGCCGGGGGTCCCGTGCTTTTTTGATGTGCCCGGCGCGGCTGCAACTGTGATATTTTTTCGACATTCCTTGAATTTTCTTCTGCCCTGTGTTATAAAAAGTCATTGGATTGACAGTTGTACACGGCTTCCGTGCCGTTTTGGAAAGAGGTTTTGAAAAAGTATGGATAAAGAAAAAATGAACGGCCGATGGCAGCGGTTCAGAGCGCTTTTGCCTTCACCGCGGCCGCTGCATGCCAGCATCAGCTGGCAGGACCGGGACGGGAACGCCCGCGGTTTTCGGATCGGCCCCCGTATGCTGGGCGTCCTGCTGGGCGGGTTTGCCCTGTGCCTCATGGCCCTGGCCGTCTGCAGCGGGCTTTTGCTGCGTGCTTACGAGCAGCAGCAGGAACTGCAGAATTACCGCGCTGATTATGGCGTCTATACGGAGCGGCTGGCCAAGCTCATGGATAACAACGAAAAACTGCAGCGGGAATTGTCCCAGGTAGTCCGCCTGGAAAATGCGGTCCGGGATAAGCTCAAGAAGGATGGCGTGCCCATTTCTGAACAGAATGTGGATGCCGAGTCCCAGCGCCTCGACCAGAGCGGCAAAGGCGGGCCCTCCACGGCGGATGCCCTGACCGTGCTGGAAGTCCAGGATGAGATCAACTGGAAACGGCTGGCCTATAAAAAGGAAAATCTGAGCAATATGCTCCTGGCGCTTTCGGCCACCGGAGACGGTACGTACGGCTGGCCTCTGGACGGAGGCGAGATCAGTTCCTTCTACGGGCTGCGGGCTGATCCTTTCGGCGGCGGAGCGGAGAACCATCCGGGTATCGATATCGCCGCTGATTACGGGACCCCTGTCAAAGCTTCCGCTGCCGGCGTAGTGCAGCAGGCTGGCTGGAACGGCGGTTACGGCCGTTTCGTCAGCATCGACCATGGCACGGGACTGACGACCTGCTATGGCCATATGAGCGCCATCGCCGTGGCCCCGGGACAGCAGGTCGCCCGCGGCCAGGTCATCGGCTATGTGGGCAGCAGCGGGTACAGTACGGGCCCGCATCTCCATTTTGAGATGCGCGAAGGGGGCGGGACCGTAAATCCCCTGCAGTATGCATCTCCGGCCAGACAGGCGCGCTGAGAGCTTTCTCCCGGAACCACATCCGGCAGCGGTCCGCTGCCCGGATGGATCCGTCCGAAGAGGGTGTGAAAAGTGTTCCGGCATTTTTCATACCCTCTTCATTTTTATCTGTAAACAAACCTTTCAGCCGCCTGGAAAGGCATTCGATATTTTCGGCCGGCCCTGTTGGAGCGGGCGGCCGCATCTCAGTCCGCTGCCCGGTATGACACTGACTGTCCCTTTTGGCCGGCGGAACCGGTTCCTATGGTATAATGGGCTGAGGAATCCCAAAGGAGAAAAGCAGTATGATTTATGATCTTGCCATTGTTGGCGGCGGGCCTGCCGGCTGCAGTGCGGCCGTGACCGCGGCCAACCGCAATTTGAAGACGATTTTGTTCGATCCGGGCGATTTTGCTCTTGCCCTGCGGAAGAGCCGCAGCATCAAAAATTATCTCGGCTTCCCGGAAATTTCCGGGAAAGACCTGATGGAGGCTTTTGTGCGGCATATGGAACAGGCCGGGACGGAAGTGGTGACGGAGAAAATCCTGAATGTCATGGCCCTGAACGGCCATTTTTACCTGAGTACGCCCGGCTCGGTATATGAAGCTGGGACGGTGCTCCTTGCGGTGGGCGTTCCCCATTCCCGGGGCCTGGAAGGGGAAAAAGACCTGATTGGACAGGGTGTCAGCTACTGTGCGACCTGCGACGGCAACTTCTATCGGGGCCGTGCAGTGGGCGTCCTTTGCACAGTGCCGAGCCAGTGGCATGAAATCGAATTCCTGGCCGGACTCGCGTCGGATGTGACGGCCTGGATTTCCTTCGAGCCACCGGCCCGGATCCCGGCCAACGTGGCCATCCGGAGAGCGCTCCCCGGAGCTGTGGCCCGCCGGGGCAAACAGCTTGCCGTAACAGACGGGGACGGGATAAAATATGTGGATGGCCTGTTCATCCTTCGGGAAACGGATCCCGTGGCCCGGCTCATGCCGGAAATTGCCCTGGATGGCCGGTTCATCCGGACGGACCGGCAGCAGCGGACGTCGGTTCCCGGTGTCTTCGCGGCCGGCGACTGCACGGGAGAACCCTGGCAGATCAATAAGGCGGCCGGAGAAGGGCAGGTGGCTGTTTTCGGGGCGGCGGCCTTTCTGCGGGAACAGAAGCCATGAAGAGACTGATCTTCATCGGGCTGGCGTTCTGCCTCATTGCAGCTTTTTCCGGCTGCAGCAGTACGACACGGGCTACGGAGAGCCCTCAGAAGGAAGCCGGCACGGAGCTTGTCCCTTCCGTCAGTTCCCGGCGGGAGACCACGACATTGTCTTCCGGCGAGCAGCAGCAGGGCGCCCGCATCGAGTTCGTGACGCGGGAACATAAAATGGAAAGGGTGATCTTCTCCGGCGGGTACCTGTACCGTCTGCCCGAAATTTCGCCGGAGACGCTGGTCCGGGAAGTGCCGGCCGGCAGCCAGGGCATGATTTACGGCAAGCGGGAAATCAACGGAAGGCAGTGGGCCAAAGTGACGACCCGCGACGGTCTGACAGGCTGGTATACAGTTCCCGACAGCGCGGAAAAAGCTGCTGACGGATCCGGCGAGGGAGCGGCAGGTCTCGAGGAGACGGACAAGGTATACCGCAGTACGTATCCGCAGGTCGCGGGCGGCGTGCCGCCGGAAGTCCAGAACCGGATCAATGCCGCCCTGAACGAGTATCTGGAAGCCTATCGCTTTGTAACGGGTCCCGTGGGCAGCAATCTGACCTGCCGCGTGACATATAACCGGAAGAACCTGCTGAGCCTTGTTTTTTCCGGCCCGCCCATCTATTTCCGTTCCTATCCCGTATCCGTGATCAACGATTCCGCAGCCTGGGACAGGCTGCGGCGCTATATGTTCCTTTCCCCGCTCTGGGGCGGGTCCGATCCGGATCTTATGACAGCGGCCGTGACGGATATCCAGTACGGCATGGTCTTTGATCTGCGGACGGGACAGCGTCTTTCGACAGCGGATTTCATCGGCTCCGGACAGGATGGGACGGTCCGGCAGATGCTGGCGACCCTGGGAGATACGGCGGAGCTGGACCCGGAGAATTTCTATGTCGATGAAAAAGGGCAGCTCTTCCTCCTGGCTTCGCGGCAGGAACCGGAACCGGGGCGTGTCCCGCTGGATCTGTCCGCCCTTGTGGACAGGAATTATTGAGTGCTGCCGGATTACAAGAAAAGAAGAGGTGTACTATGAACAGAAAGGTTAAATTTACAACGACCCTGGGCGATTTTACGGCGGAACTTTTTGAGGACAAGGCGCCGAAGACGGCCGGCAATTTCATCGCTCTGGTGGAAAAGGGGTTTTATGACGGGATCATCTTCCACCGTGTCATCGATGATTTCATGATCCAGGGCGGAGATCCGACGGGAACGGGTATGGGCGGTCCGGGGTACGAGATCGACGATGAATTCGGCCCCGGCCTGCGGCACGATTCGGAAGGCATCCTTTCCATGGCCAATGCCGGTCCGAATACGGGCGGCAGCCAGTTCTTCATCACCCTTGTCCCCACTCCCTGGCTGGACGGGCACCATGCCATTTTCGGCAGGATCACGGAAGGCATGGATGTGGTGCATAAGATCGGTTCCACGCCGACCGATTATGCGGACCGTCCCCTTAAAGATGTCGTCATGACCCGGGTGGAAATCGTTAAATAAATGACGGCCTATGTCTATATGATCCGCTGTGCCAACGGACATCTGTACACGGGCTGGACGAATGACCTGGCGGCCCGCCTGGAAGCGCACCGGTCAGGCCGCGGTGCCCGGTATACCCGCAGCTTCAGGGCGGTCAGCCTGGTCTACTATGAGACGGTGGCGGACAGGAGCGAGGCCCTGCGGCGGGAGTATGCCATCAAGCATCTGAGCAAAGCGGAAAAAGAGGCCATGGTGGTCCGTTTCCAGAGCGCACCGGCGCCGAAAAGCGAATGCTGATGGCGGAAAATTACAGTTTGACATATCCTTTCCTGTCAAATATCGCGGAAAGGATATGTTTATTTCCAAGTGGCCTTCTGCCGGCGGACAGTGTATCCTTGTGTGATCATAAAGGGAATAAAAATGTACACAATCCGACGGCCCGGCAAATCCTCCGATTCCACCTTAGTGTAAAATAGTTCTCGGTGGAATGAATAATCCCTTATAAAGTTGCAAAAAGAAAGACCTTCATCTTAAAATAGTTTTTGCTACAAAACTTAA
>OMYF01000089.1 GCA_900315205.1 uncultured Acidaminococcus sp. | reverse complement strand
GCTGGTAAGCAGTGCTGTGGGAACAGATTACCCAAACGAGCCGTGAGCATATCTGATTGGTGAATAACTATTCGATGAAAAGGTCTTGACCGAGAACTTATTGACACATACCATTTTTTCTCCGTGCCTTGAGTTTCTTTCTTTTCTTTCCTATACTTATAAGAGAACGGATGGATGGGAAAGACAGGATACCGGAGCCGGTCTGGGCCCGGTACTTCGGAAAGACCGGCATGGACTTTCCGGATCTGTTTTTCCACACATATATCGGAATGATCCTGTAATATATAAACAAGGCTTTCCGGGCCCTGAGCCCGGTAAAGCGGCTGCTGTTAAAGAGGTGAAATCATATGCCGCTTTCTATGACGCTGCAGCCTGCCCAGAAACTGCAATTAAACGCCCGCCTGGTGCAGCAGATGAAGCTGCTGCAGATGAATGGGCAGGAACTGGAAAACTATCTCGCCAAAGCTGTGGAGGAAAACCCGGTCCTGGAATTTCCGGAGGAGACTGCCGGCAGTTCCTGGCAGGAAGAGGGTCCGGATTTTCGCAGGATTCAGAGAAAGGAAACGGCACCCGATGATGATCCTCTGCCCAATCCGGTCGAAAATGCCCATCAAAAGGACATGACTCTGGAGGAAGCCCTGGAGGAACAGCTCGGCTGCCTGCACCTGGAAGAAAAAGAGAGACGTTTTGCATATTATATCGTGGCAACCCTGGATGCGGGCGGCTACTGGAAGGAAAATCTGGAAAAGACCGCACAGGTCTTCGGCCTCAGTCCGGAAGAGGCTGCAGGGATCCTGTCCAGGGTGCAGCATCTGGAACCGGTCGGAGTGGCGGCCCGGTCTCTGACGGAATGCCTGCTTTTACAGATGGAACCGGAAACAGCGGAAAACCGTCTGGCAAGGACCATCGTGAAGGACGGGCTGGAACTGCTTGCCGCCAACAAGATCCCCGTCCTGGCGGCGCAGTTCCATGTCTCTGCCAACGAGGTCCTGGCGGCCAAACGGCAGATTCGCGGTCTCAATCCCAAGCCCGGCGCGGCATACCGGCAGAACGGCCCCGTCCTGTTCCTGCATGAAGATGCCTTTGTCGAGACCCGTCCCGAGGGGCTGAAAGTCACGGTCTACAATCCCTGGGGAGGCCGTCTCGTCCTCGATCAGGCCTACCTGTCCATTGCGGATACGACGGATAATCCAAAGATCAGGACATACCTCAAGAACCAGATCGGCAGAGCCAGACAGCTCCAGCAGCTCATCAAGGGAAGATCCGATACGCTGCAGTTCGTCCTGCAGGCTCTCGTGACCCATCAGGAAAATTTCTTCCGTTACGGGCCGGGCCACAAGGCACCTCTCAAGCTTGCCGATCTTGCCGAAGAGACCGGCTTTGCCGTCTCGACGGTGAGCCGGGCCCTGCAGAACAAGATGATCGCCTGCCGCTGGGGTTCTTTCCCGGCCCGGGATTTCCTCGTCGGGACAGCGGAATCCGTCCCGCCGGAAGGAGAACCGTGCACGGAGGAACAGCTGGCCGCACGGATCCGCCGCATCATCGACAAAGAAGATAAGAAACATCCTCTGAGCGACCAGGCAATCTGTGACCGTCTGCAGGAGGAGGGGACCCGTGTGGCCCGGCGGACCGTGAACAAGTACCGGGTCAAAATGGGGATCCCGGACAAAAGCAGCCGGAAGGACTGGTCCTGATACGCTTCCTGTAAGCGGAAATCACAGCCTGGAAGAGCGGATGCGTTTCAGCTGTTTTAAATGAAAATGGATCTTCGACCGGCAGCAGTCAGTTGTTTTTTACAAAATGACAGGGAGCCGTGAAAAAATGAGCAATCATTTTTTCACGGCTCCCTGCTGCAAAATACAGCTTTGCAGCCAAAACATCCAGGCGTCGATATTTTCGGCTGCGCTGTGCTGTACCCACAGGTGCGGACACTCTTCAAGAGTCATCGCTGCCAGCTGACGGCTGGCTGCCGCACGCTAGCTCAAAGCCCAAAGCATCAAAACTCAATTACCAGTTCTGTTTCTGCGGAAAAAGTTCCGCCAGTTTGGCCGCGACAGCATGTTTCTTGGCATGGAGGTACTGGGTTAGGCGCCGCTTGAACAGGGTCAGTTCGTAGCGCTGCAGTTTTTCCGTGCGGCTTTCGGTAGCAAGGTATACATCATAGGTGGGATTGGAGCCCGCCAGAGCGGCGACGGCACAGTGCTCCCCTTTGGCCAGCTGATCCATCAGGAAACAGACCGGTGCAAAGAACCAGCAGTCATTTTCCAGGAAGTTCCAGGCAAGCTGATAGGAATCGACGGAGCAGGTCGGAGTGACGCCCGTGGGTACGTAGCGCTGGTACCATTTGCGGAAACTGTAGCCGCAGTTGATGTAGATCATTTTCTCCATATCAAGTTCCGGCGGAGTCAGGATCTTCTTGCTGTGGATGGGGTTGGCGCTCAGGATGAGCAGGGGCTCCGAGTAGAGCAGCTTGATATTGATGCCCGGTTCCAGTTTTTCTTCGAGGCAGAGGCCCAGATCCAGCTCATTCATGCGCAGTTCTTCGTAAATGGCTGATGTGTGGGTCGTGTGGATGGTAAGGTTCCATTTTTTTGCATCCGTACCGAGTCCAAGATAAAATTCCTGCAGCAGATAATTGTTGATACTGTTCGTGCTGCCGATCTTGAGCGCCAGTGTTTCCGTATGTTTGGCAAAATTGGTCAGAGCGTTGTCCATATCGAGCCAGGACTGGGCCAGCGGCAGGAAACGCCGGCCGTTTATGGTCAGCATGGTCTGCCGCGTGCCTTTGCTGCGCTGGATCAGG
>OMYF01000090.1:453-3482 GCA_900315205.1 uncultured Acidaminococcus sp. | reverse complement strand
GCTGCCTGTCTTGCGGATGACCAGCAGATCCACCTGCAGCGGTTTGCTGCTCAGGTTATATTCTCTCTGATACTCCAGCTGGTCCCTGGACTTCCGCAATGTGAGTTCCAGCGCGTCGCAAAAAGCCGGATGCCATTGTGTTCTCTTCGTTTCGGCCACTGTATTTTCCTCTCCTGCCATCATTATAGGGGGCACCCCAGAGGACGTCAACAGGAGCGGCTTTTGCAAAGCCGGCATGTCAGCAGCTGCCTGGGCCCGGTCCGGATTTAACCTGCAAGCCATTTCCCGACGGCCACGACCGTCAGGGCGCAAAGGGTACTGAGCAGCGTCCCGACCAGATAGTATTCCGCAAACGCTCTGTCGTTTGCTATCTGGTCGAATCTTGCGATGGACTTGGCCGTAAGCACGAATCCCAGGGCCGTGTATTCTCCCTTCCAGAGGCAGGCCAGCAGAACCATCCGTTCGAGGATCCCAATGACCCTTCCGGTCCTTTGTTCTTCTGCGCCCAACTCAGTCCGGGCCTGTATTGGCTTGCCATGGCAGATCAGACGGATCAGAATATTGCACGGCGTCCCAAGGGCAAGGACACAGAACAGGATGGCGCCGCTCTCACGGCCCGGAACCTGCATGCGGGCCAGCATGGTACTGAACACCTTCATTGGGTGCGGAGCCGGATCCGCCAGAGACAAGGCGTAGGCTGCGATGAACAGGGAGAGGACGTGCAGGCACTGATCCAGCAGATATGTCCATGGCTGTCTGATGCGCCACCAGCGCTTTGAAACGTCGATCGCCAAATGCGTCAACGCAAGAGCGGCACATGTGCCCAGAAAAGACGCACGGCCGCCGTATAGGAAAGCAACAGCGGCAAACGGCAGGGCGTACAGCACGCCATGCACAGCCATGGCTTCAGCTTTCCGGTCTTTTTCTGCCGCGATCCGGTCGGTTTGCAGGACAAAATCTCCTATAAGATGAGCTATCCAGACAACAAGAAGCATCTCACGAAACATGGTACAGCGCCTCCAGGCCCCTGCGGATATGCTCCGTCAGGCTGATGTAACGGGTATATTGGCTTAGATGCAGGCCTGAATAGACGGACGACTGCGAAATGGTAAGCCTTCGGCCTGCCTCTGCCTGAGACATTCCCGTAGACAGCAGGGCAATGATCCGGCGCTGCTGTTTTGTCCATCCGCACCGGATTTCCCATGCTGAATCTACCGCATCCTGAAGCAGGGCTTCCAGTATGGACCCTGTCTGCACGCTTTCTAACCGGATGCAGCTTTGGTTCTTTCTTTTGTGTACTGTGTTAATCGCGCTTCGTGCGCGATAGAAGGCCGGCCCGTCCGCCCCAATGGCGGCGTTACGGTTCACCTCTGTCGTCAATTCGCCTATCCCGACGCCGAATCGAACCTGAACAGGCCGGATGGCGTCGGCAATGTCCGACAGGATCGGCATCAGGCAGCCCGGTTCCTGCAAAATCCCCTGAAACTCATCGCCCAGCGTGATTAAAAAATTGGCTGCGATCTGGTCAGCATATTTTTTATTCACCTGGTCCAGCGCAGCCTGCAGTTGGCACTGGACGGCATTCCTGTCCCGGATTTGCCGTGATCGAACTAGATCTCCGATAATCGCTACATACATGATCTTCACCGATAATAGAAAGAACAATCTATATTTTCGATTATATAAGATTTATTCTATTATCGCAAGAGCCATGTCTTTCTTTTCGTCTTGCGAACATTGCCTCAAACGTCTATAATATTCCTTAAAAGGAATGCTCTGAATATTTACCATTATTTTTTATCCCCTCGAAGACGGTACAAATGCCATTGACCCATGGCTGGATACACTCCCTATCAAGATGCAGGCCAAAGTGCTACGCAGCATACAGCTATTACAAGTGTTTGGTCCGCTTTTGCGAGAACCCAACTCCAAGCCTTTGGAAGACGGCATTTTCGAATTAAGAACCGTTTTGGGAAACGACATCGAAAGGACCTTGTACTTCTTTCAGGAAGGCCAGAACATTGTTCTGACAAATGGATTTACCAAGAAAACAAAGAAAACGCCACGCTCTGAAATCGACCTTGCCAAAACACGCCGTGAAGATTATAAAAGGAGGTTTCCCTATGGATGATTTTGAAAAAAGCCTGCGTAACCGTCTTCAGAAATCCGAGTTCAAAAAAGAATGGGATTCTCTGCAGTTTGAATACCAGATTCAATCTGAACTGATCAAGGCAAGAACCGCCGCTCACATGACGCAGTCTGAATTGGCCGCCAAAAGCGGTGTTCGCCAGTCTAACATCAGCCGTATCGAGAATGGGAACGCCCTTCCAAAGCTTGATACTCTTGCGGCGCTTGCCTCCGCCATGGGGAAGAAAGTCAAGATTACATTTTCATGAGACATGCAAAAAGAGGAGCGGTTCCCCGCTCCTCTCCGCTTTTTCCTGATCCGTATCCGGGATCTCTGTCCTTTTATGCCTTTTTCCACTCTGCCAGCACGATCTTATTGCCGCGGCTCCCGACGCAGGTGTAGGTGCAGAAGCCCCCGACGTTCGCCGGTGGTGCTCCGGACGCAGCGGTACGCCGTCACGGAACGGCCCGTGACGATGTAGGCCATCGTCCTGCCCTTTTTGGCCCGGGACAGGTTCTTGAAACCCTGTTTCGCATGGTCGGCGATGATGACCTGGTACTTGTTCCGGTCGCCCGTCAGCTCGTTCAGGTCGATCCAGGCAGCGGCATCGTTCCATTCCGCCAGGCGCTGCATATAGGCCGCATTGCCTTTACTGGCGTTGCGGAGCGTGACGCTGATGCCGAGATCCGGAATCACAAGGCGGCCCTTGCTGCCCTGCTTCTGGCGCATGGCCTTATTGACCAGAGCCGGGTACGTCTTCTTCCGGCAGGTGTTCCGGGTGGAACCCGGCGCGCGGCTGCCCTTCCGCGTAAGGCGGACCTGCAGTCCGGTCAGGTAGCAGGCATAGCCCTCCGTCCCGACGGCGCTGCCGTTCTTCGCCCATCCGGTCCAGCCCCATGTA
>OMYF01000090.1:0-430 GCA_900315205.1 uncultured Acidaminococcus sp. | reverse complement strand
TCCGGTCCAGCCCCATGTATGGGTGCAGACGCGATACCAGACGTCGTACCGGCGGGCCATATTGCCTGTCAGGCGGATCCTGATGCCCTCCATGCGGCAACCGTTCTTTCCGCCGGTCCGGTCTTCATTGACCCAGCCGGACCAGTTTCCGCCCGTATAGCGGGAACGGCACTGGACCCCGCCGGATACCGGCCGGCTGCGGAGGCGGACACGGACCATTTCCAGCCGCCGCGCCTTGTTCGTCCGTCCGGCAGTCTGCCCGTTCGACAGATAGCCGGTCCATCCATACCCGTACTGCGTCACCGCGTACTGGACGGACGGGCTCACGGCTTTCTTTTTCCGGGACGCGGCCATAACGGCTTCCGGTGCCGCGAGCGCGATCAGCATCAGGATGGACAGCAGAAGCGCCATGATGCGTTTCTCCGTGGCA